>JADFOC010000082.1 GCA_022563075.1 Pseudomonadota bacterium | reverse complement strand
CAGGGATTCGAAATTTACAGTACGATTTGACGGATGTTAGCGGGTGGAGCCATCGGCTGGGCCGGTGCCATGCTGGCCAGCCTGCGACATATTGTGATGATTGACCCATAGAAAACCCACTGGCAGATGCCTGCTTGGTGGTTGCACTCGGTGCAGGGGCTTGAAATTGCGGGTAAAGGCCCCATGTCTTAACGTGGATCAATGCAGTTTCGTCTGCATACTGGGATAATCATTGGTCACTATCGACCGGTTAAGTCTAGTTTCAGGGATATGGATTTAGCCTGTAACATGGCGCACTGAAATTTTGAATGCTAAAATACTGTCTTATGACTTACCTACGTCTAGTTAATGTGAACAATTCGATATGAGCACTGGGAAAAGTTTACAAGTTCTTGGCCCTACAACTCCGGGTCGCGATTTAACCGCTTATATAGCGTCAGTCAACGGCATTGCTGTGTTGACGCCTGAGCTGGAACACGAACTTGCCAAACAGTATTACTATGATGATAACGTGGATGCGGCACGCCAATTGGTAATGGCCCACCTGCGATTTGTCGTGCATCTGGCAAAAACTTATTCCGGCTATGGCCTGGCGCAGGCAGACTTGATTCAGGAAGGCAATGTCGGCCTGATGAAGGCCGTCAAGCGGTTCAATCCAGAAGTCGGCGTGCGACTGGTTTCTTTCGCGGTGCATTGGATTAAAGCGGAAATGCATGAATACATATTGCGCAATTGGCGCATCGTGAAAGTCGCAACCACGAAGGCTCAGCGTAAACTGTTTTTCAATCTTCGCAGCTCGAAAAAACGGCTCGGTTGGTTAAATCACGAAGAAACCAAGGCACTTGCCGAAGATTTAGGTGTCGATGCCAAGGTTGTCCAGCAAATGGAAGGACGCATGAGTGGCTACGACACTCCCTTCGATGGTGAGCCGGACAGTGATGATGAGACAGCTTACCGTGCGCCGGCCTATTATCTCGAGGATAAGCGCTCCGACCTGGCCAACGAGATAGAAGAATCCGAGTGGGAAGCCGTGACTAATACTAGCCTGCACCTGGCGATGGCCGATTTGGATGATCGCAGCAAGGATATCTTAAAAAGTCGCTGGCTAACGGACGACAAGACCACGTTGCACGAATTGGCCGATAAATACGGTATATCCGCTGAAAGAATTCGACAACTGGAAAAGAATGCCATGAATAAAATAAAGGCCACGATGGAAGCTTAAGCCCATGCTTAAGAAAAGCCGCGACCAGTTCGCGGTTTTTTTTGCTTAGGATTCGGATTTTTAAGTAAGCCTGAAACTTGAATCCCACCACAGTCCCATCCACAATGCAGTTGCCATGCCAAAACTCTTTATCCTGCTCGCCAGCATCAATGGCTTCCTTGCCGTTGCCTTGGGCGCTTTTGCCGCCCACGCGTTGCGAGAGAGGCTCAGCTCGGAGTTACTTAATACATTCCAAACAGCCGTCCAGTATCACATGTATCATGCGCTGGCCTTGTTCGGCGTCGGATTGTTACTCATGAACTATCCGAATGCCACACTACCCAGAATCAGCGGCTACCTGTTTTTACTGGGTATTGTTTTGTTTTCTGGAAGTCTTTATATCCTCAGTGTGAGTGGAATCCGGTGGCTCGGAGCGATAACTCCGCTGGGTGGTGTCTCCTTGCTGGCTGCATGGGCATGCTTGATCTGGTTTGTTGCAAGCAAACAATTCAGTCACTAATACCCTCGTGTGCGGAATAGCCACAAGAGGCTCGAGAGAGATTTAATCATGCAGGTCATCGTTAACGGCAACGCACAGGAACTAGAAGCCAACTCTAACTTACGGCAGTTACTGCAGAAAATGGGGATTGGAAAGGGCCGCATCGCGATCGAGATAAATGGCGAAATCGTGCCGCGTAATACCTTCCCACGGCTTATTCTACAAAGCGGTGACTCGATCGAGATTGTGCAGGCCATCGGCGGCGGTTAGAGTAACTCATTAGTTGGAATAGATAATGGTCATAGAATCACAACAGCCCCTTTTGATTGCCGGCAAGTCCTATCAATCCCGATTAATCATTGGCAGTGGTAAATACAAAGACTTCGAGGAAAATCTGGCGGCGCTGGAGAGCAGCGGTGCCGAAATAATCACCGTGGCCATTCGCCGCGTAAATCTGGGCCAAAAAACGGACGAGCCCAACTTACTGGAAGTGAGATCCCCGGATAAGTACACCATACTGCCGAATACAGCGGGTTGTTATACCGCTGACGATGCCGTTCGCACTTGTCGCATGGCCAGGGAACTCCTGGATGGCCACAAACTGGTTAAACTCGAAGTACTGGGTGATCAGAAAACGCTGTATCCCAACGTCACCGAGACGTTGCTGGCGGCCGAAACTCTGGTAAGTGACGGTTTCGATGTGATGGTCTATACCAGCGATGACCCATTAGTGGCAAAAAGGTTAGAGGAGATCGGTTGCGTCGCGGTGATGCCTTTGGGAGCGCCCATCGGCTCTGGGCTGGGAATTAGAAACCCGCACAACATTCACTTGATACTGGAGAATGCCGAGGTTCCCATTATCGTCGATGCCGGTGTCGGTACGGCCTCTGATGCGAGTATCGCGATGGAATTGGGATGTGATGGGGTACTGATGAATACAGCGATAGCACAAGCCAAGGATCCGGTGCTTATGGCGTCAGCCATGAAGAAAGCAGTGGAGTCAGGCAGAGAGGCCTACCTGGCAGGCAGGATGGCGCGACGCCTGTATGCCAGTGCATCATCTCCCATCGATGGCACCTTCTTTTAGATTAATCGACTGTCCCTAATAGAATGCTCCCGAGAAAGTGGCCACTCAACTCGAATCAGATTCAAAACGCCCGATACGCAGCTACGTTATTCGAGCAGGACGTCTTACCGTTTCTCAACGCAGGGCCATCGATCTATATTGGCAGCGGTATGTGATTGATTACGCGGCTGAACCACTGCAGCTCGATTCCGTATTTTCCACCAACACCAAGCTAATCGTTGAGATTGGCTTCGGCATGGGGGATTCACTGCTACACATGGCGCGGCAAGATCCGGCATCAAATTTTATTGGCATCGATGTTCATCGGCCCGGCGTGGGTAAGTTGTTGCAAGGTATTGCTGCCCATGAGCTTGGTAACCTGAAGATAATTTGCCACGATGCAAAGGAGGTCATGCAGCACTGTTTTTGTGCGCAATCGATCGATCGGCTGCTCATTCTTTTTCCAGATCCATGGCCAAAGAAGAGACATCATAAGCGCAGACTGGTGCAGAGCGACTTTATTGCGCTAATCACAAAAAAGTTGAAAGCTGGTGCCGAAGTGCATCTGGCCACCGATTGGCAAGCCTATGCCGAGCAGATGATGGAAGTCATGGAGGCCACAGACGAATTAACCAATCAAATGGGGTCGGCCCAATATTGGCAGGAACCACATCGACCCCAGACCAAGTTTGAGCGTCGCGGAATGCGCCTGGGACACGGCGTATGGGATTTGTTGTTTAGCAAAGTCGGTTAAACTGGCCTTCTCATCGACGTTGCCTGGTCGACCGACGATTTGTTAAAACCAAAACCGGTGTTCATGCGTCTTTAACCAGTCGATATAATGCTCTGCATTGGGGCAAATCGAATCAACCAGATTCCAATATCGCTTCGAATGGTCCATGTGCACAAGATGACAAACCTCGTGGGTTATCATGTAATCAATGATGCTGTAAGGCGCCAGCATGATGAGCCAGTTGTATTGAAGTATGCCTTGTGACGTACAGTGCCCCCATTTCGACTTGGTTTTTCTTAGCTTAATTTCTTTGATCTTGTGATCGACACCCAGGTATTTCGCCAGCCCTATTGCCCTGGGCAGCAGATACTCACTCGCCTTGTCGATAAGATAGTCTTCCACTTGTATCTTGGCCTTAGCCGCATTTAGCTTGTGGCCCTGAATGATAAACTGGTTGCCGCGTATCAGGACTCGCTGTTTACGGCCCTCTTTATACACAATAGTGAGTTCACGAGCTCGATAAAATATTTTGCCGCCTTTCCCGATTCGGAGTGCTTCTTTGTCCCGCATTGATTCTTCAATCAGCCGCTTTTCAATCCATTGTTGGTTGCTGTGAATGAAATTTTCCACCTCGGTTCTCGAGGCGCGCATGGGACAGCGCACCACCACTTTTTTATGGCTTATGTAGATCGCCAGGGTCTTACGCTTACTGCGCAATACTTCGCAATCGATGGGATGAGGCGCTCGCTGGCCACTAGCACCAAAATTCAGGGGAACTATCTTTAACTTACTCATGCCCTAATTGGGGTCTCCTTGCAATTAAACTGGCGATGGCGCGTCTGGGGCTCACCCGTTCTCCTTCAAAATAGTGGAGTATTTCCCAATCATCAAAACAGTCCCTGAGCTCGCTGGGCTGCAATAGAAAATCGGGGTTACTTGGTTTTCCATACTCACATTGTTTAACCGTAAAGGTTTCGTAAAAAATCAGGCCGCCCGGCCGGATCGCTGCACGAATCGCACCGAACAATGGCCTGTGCAAGTAGTTAAATACCAGCACTCCATCATATTCTTTACCTGCTAGCGGATTTACATCTTGTTCAAGATCTACTAACCAGCACTCGCCAGTGTATTCTTGTCCTGCAAGAAGCTCGGTTAGTCGATGAATAGCCGCTTTACTATTATCAGCGAATGTTACCGGTATGTTAATGCTAGCTAACAGTAGTCCATTTCTGCCGGTACCACAGGCTAAGTCCAACACCCCGTTATCAAAGTTCATGCTTTTAAATAAAGGCAGATTTTCCACCAGAAGCGGTGCAGCGTCTGCATTTGAATGTGTCATGGGTTACCGGATAATACAAAGGGCAGATAAGTATCCGAAGCAATGCGTAAACTATGTTAAACGGCAGCGCGGCACAATATCTAAACGAAAATATTTCCGTGCTTTTTAATCATTCTTAAGCTCGGCTAAAATCGTCGAGATTATACCATCGTTGAATCACCACCGAAGATATTGCCATACTGCGATTATGAACAACTCCAACAATCAGAAAGACCACCTCTTTGCCGAGAAAATGCTGCCAGGTGATTTTGTATTTGACGAATCGGTCGCCCATGTTTTCGAAGACATGATTAATCGTTCGGTGCCAGGCTACAGCACCATTATCGCCATGATCGGTGTATTGGCAGATCGTTATTGGCAGGAAAATACTAAAATCTACGACCTCGGGTGCAGCCTCGGAGGCGCGACATTGGCAGCCGTCCATCGATTGAGCCAGAAAAACTATTCTATTATAGCCGTAGATAACTCGGCCGCCATGATCGAGAAACTTGAGCAAAAATTGGCAGCCGGTCCGGATGGGTTAAAACAGGTACGGTGTCGCTGCGAAGATATTCTTCAAACTGAGATTTCAGATGCGTCCGTGATCGTGCTGAATTTTACCCTTCAGTTCATTGCCTTGGCGGATAGAGCCAGTTTGTTAGAAAGAATATTCAAGGGGATGAGCCCCGGGGGAATTCTGATTATCTCTGAAAAAATAGCAATCCCAGATGAAAAGTTAAATACACTCTTTATCGAGATGTACCACAGCTTTAAAGAAAATATGGGCTATAGCCAATTAGAGATCAGTCAAAAACGAGCTGCGCTGGAACACGTGCTGATCCCTGAAACTATTGACTGCCATCGTAGCAGGTTGACACAGATCGGTTTTCATTCGTTTGACGTGTGGTTTCAGTGTTTTAATTTTGCCTCCATGGTTGCCTTTAAATAGGGCTGGCCTATGGATTTAGCGCCACTACGAGTACTTATTGCAGGATCGCCACTGGAAAAGCTGAGTCCCCTGCTTGAGGAGCACTACCTGCAGCAGATAAAACACGGTGACTTTCCGAGATGGCGCCAACTCTTAGCGAACTTACCCGAAATAGCCGCCTCCTCAATGGCGCTGAGTGAGATCGTCAGCATCGGCAAACCAAGTGACTGCGGTGCGACGACAATTGGGTCGTTGCATGACCAAATGCGAGACTTCAGTCCCTGGCGGAAGGGTCCATTTGCCTTATTCGGCATCGAAATTGATAGCGAATGGAAATCCAATCTCAAATGGGACCGCCTCAAGCATGCCATATCCCCGCTGGCGGGCAAGAGAGTATTGGATGTGGGCTGCGGTAACGGTTACTACAGCTTTCGCATGAGAGAGTCAGGAGCTGAATTAGTGATCGGCATTGATCCCCACATCGCCTATGTGGCTCAATTTTGGGCGATTAAACATTTCGCTCCAGCGCTCCCCGTATTCGTATTGCCATTAGGTTTGGAACAATTTCCTGCCTCCCTCTGCTGCTTCGATACGGTTTTTTCTATGGGGGTTATCTATCACCGACGATCACCCATTGACCATTTACTGCAATTAAAGGATTGTCTTAAATCCGGTGGGGAACTGGTTCTGGAATCTCTTTTCGTGGAGGGTGATGTAGGTTATTGCTTGACCCCTGAAAACACCTACGCTCGTATGTCGAATGTCTGGTTTGTGCCCAGTGTTGAAACACTCATTCAGTGGTTATTGCGTTGTGGATTTATTGACGTGAAGGTTGTAGATAAATCAACTACCACACTAGAAGAACAGCGAAAGACTGACTGGATGCCTTTCGATTCACTCGTAGATGCACTCGACCCAGATAATCAGAGCATAACTATTGAGGGCCTTCCTGCGCCGAAACGAGTCATTGTGGTTGCCCACCGACCATGACGAATGTGAGCTGGTCTAAAAAAGGGGTCAAGGCTCGCTTTTATTTCCCCTGGGAAAAGAAGTACAAAAATCGTTGCGATCGCAGTGACACAAAGTGTATTTTAACATCAATTTTTCGGCTTAAATCGTTTTCCATTACATCAATCCTAATAGTGTTGACGCGCCTGTCTAATTGCGTTAACTATAATAATTGATCCATATAGGGTCAGCTCTAATTCTATCCATAAACAATAATAGAGAATAAAAGATGGCCAGACCTCTACGCATTGAATATCCAGATGCTGTATATCATGTCTCCAACTTCGGCTTAGCCAATCAACGAGTTTTCCCCTCAGCTAAATACTTCGAAACATTTTTAGAAGGATTGGGTGAAACCTGTTCACGCCTGAATGTCGAAGTGCATGCATACTGTCTATTGAGGGACCAGTATCACTTAGTGATCAAGACTCCTGAAGCAAACCTTAGTCGATTCATGCGTCAGGTAGACGGCCTCTACACTCAGCAATACCAGAAACTGAAGAATAGCGATGGTTCCCTGTTTAGAGGCCGCTATAAGGCCGTGCTGGTGCAAGCCGATAAATGTCTACTGCCTCTTTCAAGATACATTCATTCCAAGGTGAAGGCATCTGATCTTAATAACTACCCTTGGTCTAGCTACACCTACTTCACTCGAAAAGCAACGCCGCCTGGCTGGTTCAATCGTAGCGATACCTTAAAACAACTGCGAACCACCGTGGCAAAACGCCCGGCAGCCTATAAGAAATTCGTGGCACAGGGAGTGGATGACGAGCTTGCCCATTTCTATGGCAAGAAAAACCTGTCTTCGATCATGGGTGATAACAAATTCCGCAAGGCGGCACAGAAAAAACGCTCTGCAACCTCGGTCAGAGGGGTCTCTCGAGGCGCGAATGCCAAGTGGCGGCCATCTTGCAAGCAAATAATTTCGGCTGTCGCGAAACATTACAAAGTTTCTGAACACAGCATATACAATGCAGCACGTGGTCCTGGCTCAAAAAATGTGCCACGCTGGGTGGCGATGTATTTATGTCAGGAACTTTCTGCGGTCACACTGCAAGCGATTGCAAAACTTTTCAAGCTTAAGCGCTACGGAACAGTTTCCACTACAGTGGGCAAACTAAAGAAAGAGTTCGAAGAAAATCCCAAAATTCTTGCCGCCGCCCAGCGGCTAGCGAAACAATTGAGCAAGGCTAGGTAGGAAGCACCGTACCGATAAGACTCAAGGGCCATTGGCAACTGCATAGTTCCTACTGAATAGAAAGCCGGCATTTCCCACTACGGAAATACCGGCTTTTATCGTGCTGGCTGGTCAGATGCAGACAGTTACTTAATCTTGGACTCTTTATACATTACGTGTTTGCGTATAACCGGGTCGTATTTCTTCATTTCCAGCTTGTCCGACATCGTTCGCTTGTTCTTATCGGTGGTGTAGTAGTGCCCTGTTTTCGCACTTGAAACCATCTTAATCTTGTCTCTCATAATTGCTTTCCTGCTCTTACCAGTATATGCCTAAACTTGAATGCCGTTGTTGCGAATGTCTGCCAGCACGGTATCGATACCCAGTTTGTCGATAATACGCATGCCTTTCGTGGACACGCGCAGTTTCACAAAGCGATTTTCAGACTCAACCCAAAACCTGTGAGTATGAATATTCGGTGAGAACCGTCGTTTGGTTCTATTTTTCGCGTGAGAAACGTTGTTTCCCGTAACTGGTTTTTTACCGGTTACCATACAAACCCTGGACATTTTGCTGCCTCGTCGTGTAGTGAGCTCAAAGATTTTCGATTTCCCTGACATG
>JADFOC010000517.1 GCA_022563075.1 Pseudomonadota bacterium | reverse complement strand
ATGGAATGAACCATCGTACAGGGTCACTTTCATTGCCAGTAGCGGATAACCAGCGAGGCATCCATTGAGCATCTGTTCTCGGACACCCTTATCAACAGCTGGAATATATTCTCTAGGCACTACCCCGCCCGCAATTTCATTGACGAATTCATATTCTGCGTCCAGTTCAAGTGGTTCGAGTCGAAGCCAGACATGACCGTATTGACCACGACCACCTGTTTGTTTAACGTGCTTGCCTTCAATCTCAACAGATTGCTTGATCGTCTCTCTGTAAGCAACCTGTGGCTTACCGATGTTCGCGTCCACAGAAAATTCACGACGCATGCGCTCGACCAATACTTCCAGGTGTAGCTCACCCATGCCTGAAATAATTGTCTGGCCAGATTCTTCGTCTGTTTCGACACGGAATGAAGGGTCTTCCTGTGCCAGCTTGCCCAAGGCGATACCCATCTTTTCCTGATCCGCTTTGGTCTTTGGTTCGACCGCTACGGAGATAACCGGTTCTGGAAAATCCATTTTCTCCAACGTGACGATATGATCCAAAGAACAAAGTGTCTCACCCGTTGTGACATCTTTGAGACCAATCGCCGCAGCAATGTCACCTGCTCGAACTTCCTTAATTTCTTCACGCATATTTGCATGCATTTGCACCATACGTCCGACTCGTTCTTTTCTACATTTTAGCGGGTTGTATACCGAATCCCCCGATTTCAAGTAACCGGAGTAAACCCGGAAGAATGTCAGAGTGCCCACGTAGGGGTCAGTTGCAATTTTAAAAGCCAGTGCCGCGAATGGCGCATCATCATCGGCCTTACAAGTAGTTACCGTACCATCTTCTAAGATACCTTCAATTGCTTTGACATCAGTAGGTGCCGGCATGTAGTCAATCACTGCGTCCAGCATGGCTTGCACGCCTTTGTTCTTAAAGGCAGAACCACATAGGGTAGGTACAATATCATTGGCCAGCGCACGCTCACGAATACCGGCCATAATCTCCGCCTCAGTGAGCGCAATACCGTCGAGATATTTCTCCATCAATTCTTCATTGGCTTCGGCAGCGGCCTCGACTAACAATTCGCGCCACTCATCACAAAGTGCCTGCATATCTGCCGGAATCGCTTCGTAACGAAAGGTCGTACCCTGGTCTTCTTCATTCCAGAGGATAGCTTTCATCTTCACCAGGTCGACGACTCCCTTGAAATTTTCTTCTGCACCAATGGGGAGCTGCAGAGGAATTGCATTGGCACCCAATCGCTCCTTCATTTGAGCGAGAACTTTCAGAAAGTCAGCACCAGCGCGATCCATCTTGTTAACAAAAACTATACGAGGTACTTCGTAGCGGTTTGCCTGCCGCCATACTGTTTCAGTTTGCGGCTGCACGCCAGAACATGCACACAGCACAACGACAGCACCATCGAGCACCCGCAAGGAACGCTCTACTTCAATAGTGAAGTCGACGTGACCTGGTGTGTCTATAATGTTGATACGATGCTCTTCATACTGATCATCCATACCACTCCAGAAGCAGGTTGTGGCTGCAGACGTGATGGTGATGCCCCGCTCCTGTTCCTGTTCCATCCAGTCCATGACCGCTGCACCATCATGTACCTCACCAATCTTGTGTGAAACACCAGTGTAAAAAAGTACGCGTTCGGTGGTGGTTGTCTTACCAGCATCCACGTGTGCCGCAATGCCAATGTTGCGATAACGGCTTAGGGGGTGTTTTCTGGCCACGGCTCTGTCCTCAGTAAATAGTTAACTCGATTAAAAACGGTAATGGGAGAATGCGCGGTTGGCTTCAGCCATGCGATGTACGTCTTCCCGTTTCTTCACTGCACTGCCCCTGCCTTCCGAGGCGTCGGTGATTTCACCAGCCAGGCGCAGGGCCATGGATTTTTCGCCGCGACTGCGTGAGTGTTCCACTAGCCACCGCATCGCGAGGGCGCTGCGACGCTCAAGAACCTTGAACACCCCTACTACGATAAGCCGGATTACGGTCCGCTGGCCGAGGCGGCCGAAGAAGACCTCAGCGCGGTGGAAATCGGGCTTCCTCGGTCGGAGTCGCCCAGTAATCCCCGCACGGATGTGACGCCGGTCATCGAAGTGTTCGCCAGTGTCACCGGCGGTGCCGCGTCGAGCTTCG
>JADFOC010000081.1 GCA_022563075.1 Pseudomonadota bacterium | reverse complement strand
CGAGTAATTGTTCAATATCTGTCACGCAAAGTGACAGTAAGTCACGGTGAAATTTGAATCGAGCTGCGTGGTATCCAGTCAAATCTTCAATTTGACTGGATATGAATTTTATCCCGTCGTTGCTTTGTCCGAGTCGATAAACGCAGGCCTTAATATTTCCCACCAACGCCTTGAGGTGATCGCCCGGTTGCTCTCTTGTATTCCTGCTCTGCACTGGCTATTCCACAATATACTTAGATAAAACAGTGAATTAGACCGTCCTTTATGCTGATCTTCTCCTTTAATAGATTATAGTAGAGTATGTCGCTCTTGCCTGGCGTGGCAGATTACCAGCGATTGATTCATCTCACCGGATAAACCACTGCGCTCACCAGTTAGGACCTAGAAGACTGAACAGTTTGAGAATCGGCGGTGCCCCGGAAGCACGGCACCAGGACAGGACAGTGCCTAGCCCTAATTTGCTTACGCCCAGTCTCATTGGCCATCACGGATTTCATCTTGGTGCTGGGAATATTCATCTCTGATCTCTGCGAATCCAATCGCCGCTTGTAATAAAACCGCCGAAAACACACACTAGTCAGTATTTATCTGGGGATCGAATACAGACCATGAAACACCTGAGAGCAACTTTGTTGGCTTTACTCATGTTAATCGGCGTCTCAGCCGCTATGCTGGCTCTGGTCCCCTCGCTTCTGCTGGTCCCGCTTGCCAATTTTTACCTCGATGAGCTTGGCTTCGAACTCACCAGCCTCGGACAGCTGCGGTTGGGAACGAAGTCGATTAATGCACTCACTGCAACGCTTGAGAGTAAGCAGGCCAAGCTCTCCATCAGTGGGATTGAGTTGCAATACAGCATGTCTGAGCTATTCCGAGGACAACTTCGGTCATTGGTCATCGCACAGCTAAACGTACAATTACTCTCGCTTGAACCCAGTAATTCTCAACCAGGCACCAGCCCTTCTTTAACGGATATGCTGCGGGCCGTGGATAACATCCCAATCGCAGATATCGTGATTGGACATATCACGATCGAATCAAATAGCGAACAGTTCGACCTGGAGTTGCAATGGCAAACTCAACCGACTCGTTTGGTGAGTAAACTTGTTTTCAATGACTCCCCCAAATTACAACTGGAATTAAACGCGCAAAGATCTGGAACCGACGCTATTGCCGGTACGATGAGGCTAAAATTCAACAATCAATTAGCTTTAGAATCCGATTTCGAATTAGCAGTGCTTGCGGAAAGTATTGGACTCAAGGTGCAGAGCACAGCCCATTTGGATGCTCTCACCGAGTTTCCAGACATCGCAGCAGCGTTAGCGCCTTTTACAATCTCAACCAACAGTTTGTACTTGGACAGCCAACTGACTGTGCAAAGCTTATTCGAGAGACCCGCTATATCCGAACTCAGGCTGACTATCGATAGCCCCAATTCAGTGTTTCACATCGCGCAGCAATCGGTCGCGACGACCAGCGACATTAAGATTCACCTGCCCCTTTTGCTGGTTGGCGCAGCTGATTCGATCGACGCTGGCATTGAACTCTCTGCCACCACAGACATCCATTTCACGGCATCCCTGGTTGACCGAGCAGGTGAAGCTCATTTTGAGTCGACGCTTGCAGGCGCTAATTTTGTTTGTTCTTCAACGACTAGCTGTGCTGCAAACGCACAATGGGAGGCACTGGGCAGCAAGCTGCGTATTAGCGACATTCAGGTAGAAAGCATGGTGATAACGGCGGCGGTGAATATCGATTATACCGAAAATGAGTTGTATCTATCCATTCCAAGCCTGGAGCTATCTATACCAACTGCAAGCACACCCGTGGCCAACGGCGGCATGAATCTGACACTGCAAAATATTGAATTCAACATTGGCGAACAGGTGAGCGGTAGCTTCGCTTTTTTCAGCAATGAAATTAGCCCTGAGATTGAAAATATCACTGTTAACAACCCCACCATCGTTGGTGCGCTTGATTTTCAGGAAAACACGCTACATGGATCAATCGCATTGCGCGTGAACAACCAATTAGAAATAAATGCCGTGTTCCAACATCAGTTAACTGATAGTTCGGGAAGTGCCGAACTGCAACTGCCGCAATACTCTTTCAGTAGTATTACACCCCTTTCTTCAATGGTGAATCTGACTCTGTTTAATACCGATATTGTGGCTGGAAATGTTTCTGCAGAAGCTCAGCTATGGTGGAAGCGTCAATCAGATAAGCGCTGGAATATTGGTGGACCCGTTTCACTCAAGCTGCAGAATTTCAGTGGATTCTATCAAGGCAATTTCTTTGTGGATCTAAATACGGAAATTACCGGGGAAGTGACGGACCCATTTGGATTGCGCTCTAATGGGGATCTGTCAGCCACCATCGCCACCATCGATGTGGGATTGCCGATGAGTAATATCGAGTGGCAGTATCGGTTCGATACCAGCGCCATGCAGTTTCGTGTCGAAGGATTAAATATCGAAGTACTAGGTGGCAGCGTTTCTGTACCCGAATTCGATTACGACGCAACCCAGGACGAAAACGAACTCGGCATAGTGTTAACGGGTTTGAATCTGGCATCCATAGTCAATCTGGCGGACTATCCTGCGCTGGTCGTTGAGGGATTGATTAGCGGCTATCTGCCACTGCGGCTGAGCGGGGACAGGTTCACCATCGAACAAGGACTGGTCGCCGCACTCAACCCCGGCGGTTCGATTCGATACACACCCGCCAATTCGGTTCCCAGTAGCAATCCCAGCATAAAACTGGTGAACGATGCCCTGTCAAATTACCAATTCGAAACCCTCAATACCGAAGTGTTCTATGATGAGAACGGTGATCTTAGGATGGAAATCCAGCTGCAGGGGATCAATCCTGACATGAATGATGGCCAGGCCATCAATGTAAACATCAATATAACCGACAATATCCCGACATTGCTAAGAAGTTTGCAGGCGAGCAGGGTCATTACTGATGCTTTGGAGCAGAGACTGCGGGGAAAAAACTAGATACAGCAATTTATTCAAATTCTGGTGGTCTAATATAATAAGTTCAATTCAGGAAAGGTTCATCTAAATCGGATATGCTGTGAATCTGACACTAGAGAAGTTATCAATGCTATGAAGAACATACTTATTACCAGCCACCTGTCAATTTTGGCGCTACTGCTGGTCACTTGCACACCCACAGTACAAATAGCACTGCCCAACGAGCCCATTACCATCAACCTGAATGTACGCATCGAACATGAGATTCGCGTGAAGATTGAAGAAGAACTGGACGGTATTTTCGCAGCGGACAGTGGGTTGTTTTAACAGGAACTTATGATGAAGAAATTTGTAAAGTCGATAATTACATTGGTTCTGTTGGCAACGCTAATCCCAGCGGTCTACGCCGCGACGTTGCAGGACGCCAAAACCCAGGGATTGGTCGGGGAGCAACGGGACGGCTATGTAGGGCTCGTCGTCAACGGCGCGCCAAGCGACATCGTGGCGCTGGTGCGTGATGTCAACAATCAACGGCGTCAACGCTACCAGCAGATTGCTGGACAGAATGGAATCAGTGTTGAACAGGTCGCCGCGCTGGCCTATGAACGGGCGGTGGCGGCGACGCGATCGGGACATTATATTCAGAATGCCGGCGGCGCATGGATACGCAAGTAAACTTGAATGTCGGCTTTGCCAGACACCGCGGACTGCTACAACTCATTGGTTATTATGCTGGCTCCAAACCCTCGTCTAAATATTCATGCCGCGCCAGGTCAGCCAGTTGGATACTTTTATTATGTAACTGAGACTGTCCCGGGCCGGCCTTTCTCGTTCATCAACAGCGAGTCGCGACTTCCGCGTCGAAGTTGAATTTCTAACTCGCTAGTTTGCGGCGGCAGCTTCCTGTGCGGCAATTTGCTCCAACCGTCGCCAGCCGCCTAACACCCCTGCCATACTGTAGTTCCCCTCGTGACAGGCATACTCATACATCGGCAAATCTGCCCGACGCAGGGGAAACATGGCGGTCCAGGGCGCAGTCCAGGTGGTAGGATCTTCGATGGTGAACTCGTAGGCAATGGTATCGGCATCTATCATGGAAAAGCGTTCCACTAGATGCATGTTGGCACTGGAATTTCTAAATGCAGTGGCCCGCGCGAAATAATCAGTCTCAATCACCAGGGTATCACCCTCCCAATGACCAATAGAATCACCTTCCCACTTACGAGGAATTTCACGATGCTCCGTTGTATTCATCTTAACTACTCGGACGTTATGCACCATCTCGTTATGAATCAGGAAGTGATCCGGTGTTTGCACCAGCTGTACGTTGTTGTTGTAAGCGCTTGGCGTCATCGGCGGACCGGAATTGAAGCCCATAATACAGCGTTCCGACAAGGGACGGGCTTCGACACCAATGGCGAGTTGCCTGACCTCCCCTATTTCGCGCTGCAATGCGCGCGCCGCTTCAGTGATTGGAGGAATGCGCCCATCGGCTGGGCTGGTAATCAGCGAGGTCCGTCTGTCATCCAATAGTTCGGTGCCCCGGTCATACCAAAACTGATTGTAGTCACCAGTTGTGGTCGTATCGGTAAAATTATCACGGTCCCGTCGCACATTTTCCTCTGCCTCAAAGATTTCTGCTTCCTCTAGCGACAACACCGTTTTTTCGCCGAAAGCAGCAGGTCGTTGCATCGGGGTGATGGTGCGAAAATCCCAGGTGCCTTGAAGATCGGGATGGCCATCCGGCATTCGCGGAATGCCAGAACTGTCTGAGGAAGACTGTGCAATAACAGACTGGGCTACCAATGCCAGGCCAGAGATCAATACTAACAGTGCTGCTTGGTTATGAATGTTTTGAATAGCCATCCATGCCTCCATTTTTTGAGCAAGTCGTAGTTAGTCGAAGCTGTAGAGATGGTTTTGAAAGTACGCCTGCTATGCGCATTTATCAAGGAAATTCTCTGCCGGTAGCGATTATTGAGACCCACACTTAGCGCAATCCAAAATCCTAAACCTCGCTTGCTATTACTCATGCTATCGAAGCGTTTTGTACTGCTCGTGTGCAGGCCTCCACTATCTCCTGGGTCTAGAATCTGTAGGAAAAACCTATACTCAATACTGGCCACAACTTGAAATCATTAATTTCATGTTCCAGTTCGATTACTTCTGCAAGCACCGCCGCATCCAACTCGGCACATCCATTTAAGGGAAGTGTACAATTGCTTGCAGCCAGATTAGCACTAGGGGAATCTTGAAACTGTACCCCAAACTCAAGAATGTAAGCAAACCTCTGCTCAGGTTGTGCTGCATTGCCCCAACCAATACCAAGATAGGGCGTAGTCCGCTTGAAGCCAATATCCCCATCCACCGAGCCAATGTTAGTGGCATCGAATACGGTGTCGTTGAATATAAAGGACGCCGATGTGGTCGGTGTAGCGACGATGTTAATCTCGTTGTCGAAATGGTAGTAGATGCCGGCGCTGAGTCGAAAGTCTCCGTCCCAGGGATGCCAATCGGCTAACAAGCCTATGCTGTTCTTTCGAAACTCACCATCGTAGTTTACTTCCGTGTCATCGATGTCCTCATCAATCTCGAAGAAGTTGTAGGAGCCACGTAAATTGATGGTATCGGTCAGCGATCTAGTCAGTTCCAACCCAAGCCCTGTGCTCCCCACTTTGAAGCCAAGGCCCCAACCGTCTTCGTTGTTTTGAGCTTGAGATAGATTTGGCAAGGTGAAAGACACCAAACAAAAAAATACCGCCACTATTTTTTCCATAACATTTCCCTAAGAATGAAGTAAACCCTTGGCCATACACATTATCAATATCGGCAGTAGCTGAACTCCCTAGATGAGTGTAATCGGGATCAGATCTTGATGCTTCCCCAGAATATTTCGCCAATACGCTCGGTACTTTTATCTTGAATGCAACGCCATATAGAGCACGCAGTGATGGGACGTTCCTAGGAACAGTCAGGGTCGTCTCCAGCCCATAGTTAAACAGTTCCAACAACTGGTCAATCACTGCAAGGCATGGGCAACCAGGCGACAGATTATTCGGGTACAGGGCATCAAATTATCATGCAGTTTCCCTATTCACAGCATTGAGGCTTTAAAGCTACAATGCCAAACTTCAACCAGTGGGCTGCATGAGGAAAGACTCGGTGAAAAACAAATTCGACAACATTCTGGGAACCATAGGGAACACTCCAGTTGTTCGTATTTCCAAACTTGCTCCCGAACACGTCAATCTCTACGTGAAAATCGAAGCGTTTAATCCTGCCGGATCGGTGAAGGACCGATTGGCGCTGGGAGTGATCGAAGATGCAGAAAACAGCGGCGAACTTAAACCCGGACAGACTGTGGTCGAAGCCACCAGCGGCAACACCGGCATCGGGCTGGCGATGGTTTGTGCTCAGAAGGGATACCCGCTAGTGATTGTCATGGCGGAAAACTTCAGTGTGGAACGGTGCAAGCTGATGCGCTTTCTTGGCGCCAAAGTCATTTTAACTCCTGCCGCCTTAAAAGGCAGTGGCATGCTGGCCAAAGCCAAGGAACTGGCGGATAGTCACGGCTGGTTCCTCACCCGGCAGTTTGAGAATGAAGCCAACGCGGCTATGCACGAACGCACCACCGCGGTGGAAATACTCCGCGACTTCGAAGATGAACGCCTGGATTACTGGGTAACCGGATTCGGTACCGGTGGCACCCTGAACGGCGTGGCGAGGGTACTGAAAGAAAAGCGACCGGAAACCAAGATCATCGTCTGCGAACCCGACAACTCACAGCTGCTTGGTAGCCAGCAGCCCCAGCCTGTGTCTGATGGCCCCGGACCCACACCTAGCCATCCGGCTTTTCGCCCTCATGCCATGCAAGGCTGGACGCCGGACTTTATTTCGGAACTGCTGGATCAAGTTGTTGGCAAGGAACACATAGATCAATTGATGCCGGTGGCCGGTGATGATGCCCTGTATTACGCCCGGCAATTGGCGCGACAGGAAGGCATCTTCTGCGGCATTTCCTCGGGTGCCACCTTCGCCGGAGCCATTAGCATCGCTAAACAGGCAGAGGCTGGCAGCAACATCCTCTGCATGCTGCCGGACACCGGCGAACGTTATTTGACGACGCCCTTGTTTGATGGCATCGATACTGAGATGGACAGTCAAGAATTGGAGATCGCCAGCTCGACACCGAACTACCGTTTCGATAATTTGACTCCACCACAACAGACAAACAAACAAGCCAAGCCAGTTCCGGAAGAAGCACCGGCAGAGGGTGTAGCGGCCATGAATGGATTTTTAAACGATTCGGCTAATCCGGTGGTGTTGTTTGCGCTGCAATGGTGCGAGTTTTGTTGGGCCATTAGAAAAATGTTCAAAGCCCTGGACATCGCTTTTATTTCCGTGGATCTGGATTCTGTTCAATACCAACAGAATGAGATGGGCGCAAAAATTAGAAAAGCCCTATTGGTTAAGATTGGATCACCGACAATTCCACAGATTTTTGTAGGTGCAGAGCTAATCGGCGGTGCTACTGAAGTATTGGCAGCGGGTGAAAACGGACAACTACAACAGTTGCTCGATAGGCACCAGGTTAGCTATAACCGAGATAGACAAGTCACAGCGGCTGAATTCTTGCCGAACTGGGTGGCGAAGTAGCCTTTGCGAATAAGGGGTCAACATAACAACCAATTCGACCTGCAAATCGTTTTTATCCTGACCCAAAATTTCTTAATTGGTATCTTGCAAACTTGTTTTATAGGTTTCTGTCAATAGCATCACCGAGATTAATGACAGTACCGAAGCAAAGGCGATATACACCGATACCCAGACAATGGAGTATTCGATCCACAGTAGGATCGCAATAGTCGGTGCAAACGCACCACCAAGAATGGCACCCACCTGATATCCCAACGATACACCTGAATATCTTACCTCGGTGCTAAATAGTTCGGTAAAGAACGCTGCCTGCGGCCCATACATCATGCCCAGGAACATCAGGCCGCCGCTAATCGCCACCACCACCAGAAAGAAGTTGCCGGTATCAATCAGTGGGAAAATAGCAAAAGCCCACACTCCAGTGAGCACCGCCCCCAACATAAAAACACCCCGCCGACCGTGTCGGTCAGAATAGGAGGAGGCCATGAACTGGGTTGGTATTTGCAGGGCGGATGCCACCAATAAAGCGATCAACAGGCTATTGCGAGACATCGCGGCTCCATCGGGATCACTGCCGTAAGCGAGCACGAACGCAATCAAGATATAAAAGGCGACCTGAATGGAGAGAAAAGCCCCGGCTGCCAAAGCAATTCTTTTTGGATATTTAACGATGGCTTCCAACACCGGCGAACGTTGAATAGGAGCAGCCGTTGGTGATTCTGCCTGCTTCTTTGCTTTCAATGCCTGCAGCTTTTTGAACGCGGTGGTATCCTCAATACTGAGCTGCACATACATGCTGATACCAATCAGCAAAACACTGGACAGGAATGGAATTCGCCAACCCCATTGCATGAATGCCTCTTCCGAGACCGTCGCACTGATGATGATAAAAGCCAGGTTGGCGAGAATGACACCTACCGGGGCTCCTGCCTGGGCAAAGGATCC
>JADFOC010000516.1 GCA_022563075.1 Pseudomonadota bacterium | reverse complement strand
GATCGAATTCTAAATCTGTGACACCGGTATTTTCATCGATTTTGAGTACTAATTCCCAGGTTTTTCCGCCATTTATTGTTTTGTATACCCCTCTGTCACCACCCGATGACCATAATGGTCCTTCTGCCGCTACCAATACCACATCACTATTTCTGGGATCTATCAATATTTTGCCAATATGCTCAGATTGACCAAGCCCCATTTGATTCCAGGTTTTTCCGCCATCTTTACTTCGATATACCGCATCTCCGCAACCAACGTGTCGGCCACTCACATTCTCACCAGTACCTAACCAGATAATTTCTGTATTACATGGATCAATGGTCACAGTACCAATGGAGTAGGATGACTGATCGTCGAAAATGGGCTGCCAAGTGATCCCGCTATTGATCGTTTTCCACAAGTTACCAGAGCCTGCAGCAATGTACCAAGTACTCGGTTCAGTAATAGTAGAAAGTCGGGTCTTCAATTGCACAGGTGCAGATGGAGACCTGACCACATCTGTAAGGCAGTACCGCTGAAAACACGCATGAACTTCTGAAGAGCGAATCATGAAACTTCTAAACAGGTATCTAAGCTTTACCATCACCGTCCTGGCTTGCGCTCAACTGCAGGCACAGGGTGTGACTCCTCAGGTTACCTACAACGGCGAGGCGGGGCGCATAATCAATGAAAATTGTGTAGTCTGCCATCGCGTAGGCGGCATCGGTCCAATGCAGCTTGAAAGCTATGCACAGGTACGCCCGTGGGCGCCGCTCATTCAATTGAAAGTCGCCAACCGAGAGATGCCTCCTTATGCTTACGACCATGGCATCGGTATTCAGGAATTGCAGGGCGACTGGAGATTGCAACAGGAAGAGATTGACACTTTGGTTGCCTGGGTTAATCAGGGCGCTCCGTTGGGAGATTCCGAGTTGGTATTGCCTCCGGCGGAACTAAATGATCCCACGGCATGGAATTTCGTCAGCGAATTGGGCGAGCCCGACCTGGTTATCGCTTCCATACCCATGGACATCCCCGCCACCGGAAATGATATCTGGAGCAGTCACTATGTACCCAGTGGCATCACCTCGGCTCGCTGCATCAAGGCGATCCAGGTGAAGCCCAGAGGCGATGCCAAATCCGTGGTGCACCATGCGAACTCCTCGATCGAGGTGTTTAATGAGGAAGGAGAACTGGAACGGCATAGCCAGCTTACTGAATATGCCATGGGCAAGTGGGGAGAACTGGTTCCAGCAGATGTTTGTCGAACCATCCCTGCAGACTCGGTCGTTCGCTGGGGCATTCACATGTTCCCGGGGGGGCTGGGGTCGATTGCGCCCGGTACTATCATCGAAGACAATGTCGTGGAAATTGGAATCTGGTTGCATCCCGAAGGCTATGAAAACGAAGTCCAATACACCCAGGATCTTAAGCAGTACCACATCCAGTTCGAAAGGAGCAAACGGGCCGTAGAACTGGTGATCCCACCCAACGGTCATCTAATGACGCAGGGCTTCCACTCCTTCGACCATCCGGTGCGAATCGATAGCTTCCAGCCACACGGGCACTTACGTTTGGTGGCGGCGTCACTGGAAATCTTCTACCCTGAATCAGGGCGCCTGGAGCCAATCAGCCAGATCTCCAATTGGAGTGCGACCTGGCACCATAGCCATATCTATGCAGCGGATGTTGCTCCCCTGCTGCCGACTGGCGCCGTGCTAGTGCTGAAGCAGTGGTATGACAATACGGCGGCAAACCCAAACAATCCGGATCCTAATGTATGGGTATCGGGCGGCGACCGCACTGCCGATGAGATGTCCCATGCCTGGTTAGCCGTTACCCATTTGGACGATGCGGGCTTCGAGAAATTGCTGGCGGAGCGTAAAGCGAGGGACGCAGCTTCAATTGCAGGAAATGATTGAGCCAATCATTTGATCAAGCGACCGGAGGGATTTTTTTTACCGCTCCGGCCCCTTTTATTACCCTGGATATTTCTATTGATTAAAATTTACTTTTCAGCAAGTTCTTTCATGGCCCCAAGCGCCCCTTCAAACATAGTACGTCGTCTTGTGACATCAGCATCCTTGGCGGCCTGATCTTCCAAATTGGAGACATCCAACACCAGCGTGTAGTGGAGCTTTGAACTGGTGGCGCTGACGGGTCTGGCTTCCAT
>JADFOC010000515.1 GCA_022563075.1 Pseudomonadota bacterium | reverse complement strand
CGTTCAGCGATGCGTAAGCCGAAGTTCGTTTGCGTGAGTTTCCGCTCTCCCGACGCTTCCGCCCATTCCTTGTATTGCTCGTACAGTTTGGTGGCCGATACCGAGACGTTTGGCCCAATGGTGCAGCGCTCCGCGATGAACTCACCGAGCACGTCCATAGCGTCGCGATACGACTGCGTAGCCGCCTCAACCTCAGCTGGCGCTGCCAAGCCCGCCTTTTGCCATTCCAGACATCCACGGACGGCCCACGCCAGGATGCCCGGCAGTTCCGCATTGAGCTTCCGTGGCAGGTCGGAGTCCCGGTCTTGCTCTGGGATCACCACATCGAACGGTATGAGCTTGATACGCCGCCATATCGCCACGTCCGGCGGAGTATCCTGAGGTGGTGGTACTTACTCCCGGGATCTTCAATTCGGCCTATTTTGAACACTCCTTCCTGGCACAGAGAATGGGGGCAGAACTGGTCGAAGGAGGGGATTTAGTGGTAGAGAAAGACCGAGTTTTCATGCGAACGATAGATGGTCTATCCCAGGTTGATGTTATCTATCGCCGCATCGGTGATCTTTTCTTAGATCCATCGGTATTCAATAAAGAGTCCGTGCTGGGGGTAACCGGTTTATTCCGCTCCTGGGTAAAAGGCAATGTCGCCCTGGCTAACGCCCCTGGCGCCGGTGTGGCAGATGACAAGATCATCTACACCTTTGTACCTAAAATTATTAAGTACTATCTGGACGAAGACCCAATCTTGCCAAATATAACAAGCTATATCTGTATCGACAAAGTGCAGCGTCAGCATGTATTGCAGAATCTCGACAAACTGGTAATCAAGCCGGCCAACGAATCCGGTGGTTATGGCATATTGATAGGGCCGCAGTCGACTAAGCAGCAGCGGGCCGAATTTGCACGAAGAATAAAGGCCGATCCGCGAAATTATATGGCACAGCCATTGATCGCATTGTCCACATTGCCGGTGTTGGGAGACCGGGTGGTGGAGCCACGGCACGTGGATCTGCGACCCTTCGTGTTACAGGCAGACAAGTCTTATGTTACTGCTGGCGGTTTGACCAGAGTGGCCATGACTAAAGGCTCCTATATAGTTAATTCTTCCCAGGGTGGTGGTAGTAAGGACACCTGGATTGTAGGAGACGATTAAATTCGATGTTGTCACGCGTAGCAGAACGAGTTTATTGGCAGGCCAGATACCTTGAGCGGGCTGAAAATACCGCACGTCTTCTAAGTGTGTTTTCAACATTACTATTAGACTTGCCTCCTCGTACCAAACTGGGATGGCACTCAATAGTTGAAATTACCGGAACCTCTGAAGCTTTCGATGACAGATATAAACAAGCGGTTGAGCGAAATGTGATGCGTTTTCTACTGCTGGAAAAAAACGGTTACTCGATTCTTGACATGTTGGAGATGACCCGCGAAAACGCACGGACTACTCGTGAAATAATGCCTTCCGAAGCATTTGAGCAGATCAATAATCTCTACTATTTTGCTAAGGAAAATGCGGCAAAGGGCATAGCTCGAGGCCCGCGTCATGAGCTCTTGGAAGAGATAATCCTCCGTTGCCAGCAAATTTCAGGCTTGATGGCGAGCACCATGAGTCGTGACGATACCTATAATTTTATTCGTCTGGGTAGGAATCTTGAGCGAGCGGATATGTCTACTAGAATCGTCGATGTTGGCTCGGGCAACCTGCTACCGGCTCTGACCAACAAAGACTTAGATATACCATCAAAAGAGCCCTATGAAAATATCCTGTGGATGAATATTCTGCGTTCGTTGAGTGCCTATCAGATGTATCGACAACACGTAAAAAGTGTAGTGAATGCTGAAGATGTTGTAATATTTCTGCTGCAAGATAGCCAATTCCCGCGCGCGGTAACTCACTGTCTTTCTCAATTAAATCATGTGCTTGCAGATTTACCCAATCATTCTCGAGTGTCGGCGCAAGTTAGCAAAACCTTGCGCTTGCTGAAGAGAGGTAAGATACAAGAGCTGCTAGAGGACGGATTATTACAGTACATCGATGATCTGCAAGTGGAAATTGGGGCGATTCATCAGAAAATTGCTGATGCATGGTTTCTCCCTAATAAGTAGCTTATGAAAAATTTTCTCTGCAAATGTGGGCAAACGCTGTTATTTGAAA
>JADFOC010000080.1 GCA_022563075.1 Pseudomonadota bacterium | reverse complement strand
ATTACCGACAGAGTGGAAAGAAGACAACTGGTCATCATCGGTCAATGTCTGATCGCTGCCAATGAAGTTTTTATCCTGGGCTTGCTGCTGACTGAGCAATTACAATTTTGGCACTTGCTGTGTACCGCGTTCGTCACCGGTTGTGCCTTCCCTTTTATCATGCCGGCCCGCATGGCTATTACCGTTGCCGTTGTGGGTCCGCAACGTCTGCAGAATGCGATGGCTTTTTCCAGCGCTGCCATGAATCTGAGCAGAGTGGTGGGTCCTGCGGTAATGGGGGTGATTATCGCGCAGTTCTCGGTCACCGCGGCGTATTTCCTGTCTATCACTCTCTATAGCTGCGCCGTGTTATGCATGTTCGGGGTTAATCGCAGCAGATCATCGCCGGCAGACGGACCGAAGAAAGCCCTGCTGGCAGATATCGGACAAGGCTTCAGCTACATTCGTGGCAACAGACCGGTATTGATCTGTATGTTGTTTGGCCTGTTGCCCATGTTTATGGCAATGCCATTCCAGAATATACTTGTTATGTTGGCAGAACAGGCCTGGCAGGTAAGGGAAAGCGGGGTCGGCACGCTGATGGCAGTCGGTGGCATCGGCGGCGTTTTTGGTGCAATCTGGATCATCCGCCGTGGTGACAGGACAAATCGTGTGAAGTTGATGATCGGCAGTACCGTGGCCTTTGGCGTTTTTCTGGCTGTGTTTACCCAAACCAGCAATTTTTATTTGGCATTGCTGCCATTGCTATTGGCAAATATGTGCGTCAGTGCCAGTCAAACCGTAAACAACACCACAGTTCAGCTATTGGTGGACGATAGCTTTAGGGGCCGCATGAGTAGTTTTATGATGCTCTCTTTTGGCTTAACACCGATCGGGGTTTTTCCCATGGCCATCATGGCGGACCGGATTGGTGCGGCTAACGCTATCTTCGGAGCCTGTGTAATCCTGGTCGTACTAGTTGTTGCGTTCTTCTTTCTCAGCGAAACCTTGCGCAATTTAGACCATTCGGTAAAACAGGTGCTGGTAGCAAAAGGTGATTCTCGGTAGAGAGTAGAATGGTTACTCCCAGAATATAGCTGTAACCACTGTAGAGAGCGATTAGATTCCCCGGGTTACGACTACGCCACATCGCTGGCACTCAACCTTCTCCACCCCGCCGGCAGCACCAAATCCGAAAGTTCTTTCGATGACCTTGAAGTCATGGAAGCCTAACCAACACAGTACTTGCTCAAGAAGTGGTGATTGCTTTGACATATCACGATCCTTCTAAGTGAATGGGCATGTTGACCTGCATCCCTTTATTCTTTCATTGATCATAGTTTAAGCGCATTCTAGGCATGAGCCGAGCATTATTTTCGGATAAAAGATTGGTTTTTGAGGGTTCAATACTAATCAACCACGGTCTTTCGTTTATCCACGATTCTGCCAGGGGGAATTTGTAGAAAATACATGGCTGTAACGGCCCGAATTAGCTTGCGCCTCCAGGGGCACGAGCAGCGTCTGCATCGAATAACCCCTCGCTAGCGATATAGAGCGTTGCAGTCAGCAGTCGATGAATTTCAACGAATGTGCTGCAAGAGTTGACTCGATTAGAACTGAATAAACTGTCGAAGCTGAAAACTAAATCACCCGGTCGCCATGCTCCTTGCTCTGCGTGGAACCAAGTGAATTGAATAATACGAGCAACCAATAAAAATGTGATTTGTGCTCAACTTTTCCTTTCTGACTTGCTGGTTAGATTAAGATTGAGTCCTGCTGTATATTCTAGATTCAGTGGACTATGGAATTCAATGGATTGATAATCTGTACCAATGTCAACTTCCTGCATTCATTATCAAAATGTTAGCAAGTCCTATGCTGATAAGACCATTCTCGAGGGCTTAACTCTCAGCATACCGGCCAACATCACGACAGCTATTGTTGGTGAAAGCGGCAGTGGCAAATCCACTCTGCTGCAAATGGCAAATGGACTGGTGATTCCTGAACGGGGCCAGGTCGCTGTTTTTGGTTCAACCATCAGCCGAGCCAACGTCACCCGGACACGCTTAACCATCGGTTACAGCGTGCAGGGTGCTGGTCTATTCCCGCATCTGACTATCTACGACAACATCACCTTGATGGCACGCCTGCAGAAGTGGCCGATAGATGACATCCAGTCCCGCTATCACTATTTGTTAACGCTGTTGGAACTCGATAAGGACTTGAGTGAGCGTTTTCCCTACAGTCTGTCTGGCGGACAGCAACAGCGGGTAAGCCTGTGTCGTGCGATGATGTTGAAGCCGCCCTTGCTGTTATTGGACGAACCATTCTCGGCTCTCGATCCGGTTACTCGCGACACCATCCACCAGGAATTTCTCAAGCTACAGCAAGCAGAAACTCGTTCCATGGTGTTGGTTACTCACGATATGGGAGAGGCAATAAAGTTAGCGCAACAAATCATCGTGTTACACGACGGTAAAGTCGAACAGCAGGGCTCGGTGGCAGAAATCCAGGACCATCCGGCCAGTGAATACGTCGAGACTCTGTTCCGCTTAGGAGGGCAATAGCATGCTGCCTCAATCGATTCGCGGCGGCTTAGTCATTCTGGCTCTAATACTGGTGACGAGCTCGGTTTTCGGAGCGCAGGAAAACGACCGTGGGCGATCCATTACTGTCGGTAGTAAAAACTTCAATGAGAACTATCTGTTGGCCGAGGTAATTTCCCAGCTATTCGAAGACGCTGGCTATGCAGTAGACAGAAAATTTGGCATGAGCGGTACCATGGTTATCTACCAGGCACTGCGTGCCGGCGAGGTAGACGTGTATGTGGAATATACCGGAACCTTGGCCCAGGTGATCTTGAATTACAGTGGCGAGCATCTGCTCGATGACTTCAACCGACTATTGGCCGCAGAAGGTATCGAGGCGCTGCAATCGATCGGGTTCAACAATAGCTACGCCATCAGCTTGAAGCGTGAACTCGCCGATGAGTTGGGGATCAGTACCATTTCAGAATTGGCACAGCAGTCAGATATCGAAATGGGCTTCAGCATTGAATTTCTCAACCGTAGCGATGGCTGGTCGGGCCTGGTAAAGACCTACGGATTTTCTCAACAACCCACCGGCATGGACCATGGTCTCGCTTATCGGGCTATCGATGAGGGAAGCATCGATGTGACCGATGCCTATACTACCGACGGTGATCTCGATCTTTATGGACTCATTCTGCTTGAAGATGACCTCAATTTCTTCCCGCAATATTTTGCCCTGCCACTAATCAATTCAAGCCTGTCGCCCCAGGCGCGCAACCTCATTGCCGAATTGTCGGGGCGTATCGATGAGCAGCGCATGCGGGAACTTAATGGCAGAGTAATGTTGGATGGCAAATCCTTCGCCGAGGTGGCGAGTGAATTCCTGCAAGAAGAGGGGTTGGTTGAACGCAATGCCAATTCGTCGAATGCAACGATGTGGTCAAACTTACGACGTAATACCCTGGTGCATCTGCAGTTGACCTTGATTGCCTTGTCATTGGGCTGTGCGGTGGGACTGCCTGTGGGTATCGCAGTTTATCGCTATGGAAATCTCTCTCGTTCCATAATTTATATCGCAGGGTTGATGCAGACGATTCCCTCGATTGCCTTGCTGGCGCTCTTCATCCCTCTATTTGGTATTGGCCGCACCCCTGCCATTATTGCGCTGTTCCTGTATTCACTATTGCCCATACTACGCAGCACCATCACCGCATTGTTGACTATCGATCCCGCGCTCAAGCGAATAGCCGAAGCCTTGGGCATGACCCGCATGCAACAATTGACGCAAGTGCTGATACCGTTAGCGCTGCCCAATGTACTGTCTGGCATCAAGACGGCAGCCATCATCTGTATTGGCACCGCCACCCTGGCGGCGTTCATCGGTGCCGGCGGTCTCGGTGAGCCCATCGTCACTGGCTTGGCGTTAAACGATACCAGCTTGATCTTACAAGGGGCGATACCCGCTGCCTGCCTGGCGATATTGACAGAGTTGCTGTTCGAGATGTTGGAGCGGGTCTTGATAAAACCGCATATGTTGGTGGGTCAATTACCTACCTGAGCGGGAATTCTTAATCTGGTCAGCAGTCCAATCCCCATAGCCGCCATGGCTATTGAAATGACCGCATTCAGATAGTTAAAAAAAGCATAGGGGGCGTAGTCGAGAACTGGCACACCCAAGGTGGCCGAATAGAAAGCACCAGCCGTAGTCCACGGAATCAGACCCGTTGTCAGGGTAGAGCCTTCTTCCACCGAGCGCGAGAGAATCGCCTTGTCCAGTCCCTGTTGTTGGTACTTGGCTCGAAACAGCTGGCAGTTAAGAATGATAGAAATGTAAGCCTCACCCATCGCCATATTGCCGACGAAGCCTGAACATATGGTGGCAGCAATGAGCACGGATACGCGTTTGACTCGCGAGATGAAGCCAGCCAGCAGCACCGTCAGGAATCCTGCACCGTGCAATATTCCGCCCAGCGCTAATGCCATCAAGGCAAGAAACAGCGTCCAACTCATGCTGCTAATGCCGCCCCGGCCCATCAAATCGTCCAGGCTATCGATTCCGGTGTCCACCGGCGTGTTGACCCACAGCGCGTTTAGCACATTTACCGCACTCTGCCCCTGGTACACAACGGCGATTAGCACAGCTGTAACTATGCTGGCGGACATGGTGACTTCGGCCGGCACCCGCTTAATACTCAATACCGCTAATGTAATTATTGGGATCAGTGTAATAAAGGGTGACAACTGGTACGTATTTACCAAGGCTTGCCGAATGGCGGTGACTTCCTCGACGGCGAAAGAACTATCCGCATAACCTGCACCGAGTACGGTGAAGATAAGCAACGCCAACAGGAATGTGGGTGCGGTGGTAAACACCATGGCATAGATATGCTGATACAAATTGGTTTCGGCGCTCATGGCGGCGAGATTGGTCGTATCTGAGACCGGTGACATTTTATCGCCGAAAGTGGCGCCGCAGATAATCATTCCTGCAACCACGGGCAGCGGGATGCCCATGGCTCCCCCGATTCCAATAAACACAACGCCGAGCGTGCCGACGGTTCCCCAGGAGGTGCCGGTGGCAAGCGACATCAGCGCGCACAGCAGCATGCCCACAGGCAGAAATAGACCGGGGCTTAACCAGTCCAGGCCATAGTACATCAGCGCGGCGATGGTGCCGCTGTGCATGAAGCTGGCGATCACCATGCCTATTAAAATGAATATATAGATTGCCGGTAGTGCACGAGTTATCGCGGCGCCCATCAAGCCCTGGATATCCTCATAGGAGTAGCCGAGCCAACGAGCGTTTATGCCACACCACAGCAGACACAGAAACATCAGACCATGCAAATCGATATTCAGTGCAAACATGCCAAATGCAATGACCAGGATTACAACAAAGAAGCACAGGGCCGCTTGGGCGAAGCTGGGTGGTCGCTGAGATTGAGTGGTTTCGGTGGACATTGCTGTTCAGCATATAAACAATTGGGCTAAGAGTAAAATTTTGCTAAGCTCAACCGTTCAATCTACCGCTTGCACCAACCGATCGGCAAAGGCATATGCAATGGATCTGTCCTGGATGGCGTGGACTCAGCCCACGGCGATTTTTTTTATTACCATCGCGACTCTGATTGTGAGCATGTCGGTTTGGGAGTACTTTAGCCCAGGGGGAGGGCCGCGAGTCGGCATCCTTCAGTATGAAACTACGCGCGGAGACAGGCTCTTTATCTCACTACTGAGCAGTGCGTTTATATGTCTTGCCTGGCTCGGTTTGATTGGGGGTAATCTGTGGTGGGCAGTGCTATTGAGCGGTATCTTCGCGTTACTCATCTTCCTTTTCGTTTGAGTGTCATGAATTTCTAAGCGGGAGTTTTGTATGCCTAAGGGTTTTATTATTGATTCAATATTTCCAACTTTGTTGTTCGCGACGCTATCAACTGGTGCTTTCGCAGATATCGAAGATGCGCAACGATGGCTATCAGAGTTTCAACCCTCCACCCTTACCGAAGAACAGCAAATGCAGGAGTTGGCCTGGTTTGTCGAGGCCGCTCGACCCTTTGTGGGTATGGAAATTAAAGTCGTCTCCGAGACCATTACCACCCATGAATACGAGGCGAGAATCCTGGCGCGAGCCTTTTCTGAAATAACCGGAATCCAGGTTACTCATGATTTGATCGGTGAGGGCGATGTGATTGAAAAACTGCAAACCCAGATGCAGTCTGGTGAGAATATCTACGACGCCTACGTGAATGATTCAGACCTGATCGGTACACATTTTCGTTATCAACAGGTACGCAATCTGACTGATTGGATGGCGGGTGAGGCTCGCGATGTCACCTTGCCAACGTTGGATCTCGATGACTTTATTGGCTTGTCTTTTACCACGGCTCCAGACGGCAAGATCTATCAGCTACCGGACCAGCAATTCGCCAACCTGTACTGGTTTCGTTACGACTGGTTTACCGATCCGGCTTTTAAAGCAAGATTCCGCGATCGGTTCGGCTATGAGCTAGGCGTGCCCGTGAACTGGTCTGCCTATGAAGACATCGCGGATTTTTTCAGTAACGACATTGGTGAGATCGATGGCCATAAGGTTTACGGTCACATGGACTACGGTAAGAAAGATCCCTCCCTGGGCTGGCGTTTTACCGATGCCTGGCTGTCGATGGCGGGAGCCGGTGACAAGGGTATACCCAATGGGTTGCCAGTGGATGAATGGGGCATACGCGTGGAAGGATGCAGGGCGGTGGGGTCTACCGTCGAGCGCGGCGGCGCCACCGATGGACCGGCGGCGGTTTATGCCTTAACTAAATATGTCGATTGGCTGCGGCGCTACGCACCGCCCGAAGCCGCCGGCATGGTGTTTAGTGAAGCCGGTTCGGTTCCGGCCCAGGGGAACATTGCGCAGCAGATATTCTGGTATACCACGTTCACTGCCGACATGATTGTGCCGGGTTTGCCAGTAATGAATGACGATGGCACCCCGAAATGGCGCATGGCACCGTCCCCACATGGCGCCTATTGGGAAGAAGGCCAAAAGCTGGGCTATCAGGACGCCGGTTCCTGGACGCTGATGCGATCCACCCCCACCGACCGTGCCAAGGCAGCGTGGCTGTACGCCCAGTTCGTCACCTCGAAAACGGTCTCACTGAAGAAAAGCCACGTGGGCCTTACCATTATTCGCGATTCTGACATAAGACATGAGAGTTTCACGGAACGTGCGGCGGAGTTGGGGGGTCTGGTTGAGTTCTATCGTTCACCGGCAAGGGTACAATGGACTCCAACAGGCACTAATGTGCCGGATTATCCGCGTCTCGCGCAACTGTGGTGGCAAAATATTGGAGATGCGTCTTCCGGTGCGAAGACACCGCAGGAAGCCATGACGGCGCTCGCCGTCGCGCAAGAACGCTTGCTCGGGCGCCTGGAAAGGGCAGGGGTATTAGGGGAGTGTGGCCCGGTGCTGAATGAACGCCGCAGCAGGGACTATTGGTTAAGTCAACCCGGTGCGCCGAAGCCCAAATTAGAAAATGAAAAACCTCAGGCAATTACCATCGATTATGATGAACTGCTTAGAAGCTGGCAATAAGCATTGCCTAAATAAAAAGTAGGAGAGATAAATGAAATTATTCGCGAGCACCACAATCAAGAAAATAATTCCAGGTAGTCTTGTGTTGCTATTGTTGCCGATTATATTAATAGCAGAAGTGCCAGGTGCCACTGTTTATGGTCCCATCGCGACGGAGCCGCATCCTTCATTGAACGCAATCTACAGCGCTTCGGCTATAGAATTGACTGCCAATGGTTATATCGAAGAAGAGTATTTCATCGAAGGCACGGCAAATCGCTACACTTTTATGGAAATGGAGAACGCGGAAATCCTCGACACTGGACACCGCTACCGTACGCGACTCATCGTCAGGCGCCCGCAGTCGGCGGATCAGTTCAACGGTATCGTCGTGGTGGAGTGGGTTAATGTTACTGGAGGTCCAGACAAAGACATCGACTGGTGGCAGTCCGGCGCACATTTCGTGCGCAATGGCTATGCCTTCGTGGTGGTCTCGGCGCAGCAGATGGGCATCGATACCATGAAACAGTGGAGCCCCGAGCGATACGCCAACCTGGATATAACCCACGACGGTATGCTTGCCAATGACGCGGCGTCCTTCGATATTTTCTCGGCCGTTGCTAAGGCCATCAATCGGGTGGGTGAATCTACCCCGGCCGGACAAGTCGATATACTGGGGGGTCTGCAAGCAGAGCAAATTATTGCTACCGGTCACTCTCAGTCTGCCAGTCGTCTGGCCATTTATCTCAACAACATCCATCCACTGGAGCCGATCTATGATGGCGTGATGGTGCATGGCGGCGGTGGTCGCATTCGCGATGATCAGGAGGTAAAGATATTCAAGATCATGGCGGAGACCGATATGCCCAGACGGGCGGCTACGCCACAGCCTGACACCGAAACCTTCCGCCAGTGGGAGATCGCCGGCGCCTCTCACGTCGACATCCCCTTTGAAATTGAGTATGGCAAGGTGAGAAACCTGCGTGAAGGGCTATCCATCGAGGATGTGGTTCCCCGTGATCCTGGTTGCGCACTACCGGCCCAACGCCGGGTT
>JADFOC010000079.1 GCA_022563075.1 Pseudomonadota bacterium | reverse complement strand
GCATTTGTCCCGGGTTGCAGGGGGGGATGAATGGGGCCTGGGCAGGGGCTTTGAATCCAGAATTGGGTCTGGCTTTTATTCCCACCGTTGAAAACTGCATGATGATGCGTAAAGGTATTTCAGTGTACGTGAAGGGACAAGCCTACATGGGTGGTGGCGCGATGGAAACTGACGCGTCGAAAGGAACCGATTATGGTCATCTCACCGCGATCGACGTGAATACCGGTGAAGTGCGTTGGCGTTATATGGATCCGGAACCGTTACGCGCCGGTGTAGTGAGCACGGCGGGTGGGGTAGTTATTTCCGGCAGCCCCAGCGGCAAGATCTTTGGCCTGAATGCAGCAACCGGTGAAGAACTTTGGACTTTCAATGCCGGTGGCGGGATTAGAAGTCAGCCAATCGTCTACCAGGTGGACGGCCAAACTTATCTGGCTATCGGTGCCGGTGATCGTTCCCGCACCAGTGCGGTTCCACAGGGCGGTCAGTTATTCGTATTCAAACTTAATGCGGGGCAATTCTAGCGCAAGACGTTGGCGTCCGAGGAAATCGTTGATGAAGTTATTAATCGTGTTCAGTGCATCGTTATTGATGTTGGTTGCCTGCGGCGAGGGTGCTGCACCCGTCGAGCCGACTGTGGTAGAAGCTTTCATGGCCGATCCTGAGGCGGTAGATAGAGGTGAGGCCTTATTTGTTGGCACCTGCTCGGGTTATTGCCATTCCATGACAGCTGAGGATACCGACGCCTTGTTTCTGTTCGACTGTGAATGGAAACATGGTGGCAGTGATCAAGATATATTTAATACGGTAACCACCGGTGTGCCCAATACGCGCATGGTAGGTTTCGGTTCCAACTTTCCCCAAGGGGATGATGACCTCTGGAAAATCATTGCCTATTTAAGAACCAATCAACAGTCATGCAGTTAGTATTGCTAAGCTTGATAAACAATCACGCAAGAGGCTTATGATGGATATAAATTCTCCCCCCAAGGACAATAAAGACGGAAGGGGCTCCGGCCGCTCTGGTTTTCTCGACGAGAAACTGTTTAAGTCCAGAGCCATTACCATATTTGGAGATATCACCGACAAGACCGCGCGCTCGGTAACCGAACAATTGTTGTCACTTGCCGCAGAAAGTGATGATCCTATTTCAATTTATATCAGCTCGCCTGGCGGTCATGTCGAATCGGGTGACGTAGTCTATGACATAATCAAATTCATCAAGCCGACGGTGAAAGTCATCGGTACCGGTTGGGTCGCAAGTGCAGCCACAACCATTTTCCTGGCTGCCGACAAGAAGAATCGTTTTTCACTCCCTAACACACGTTTTCTGGTGCACCAGCCCTCAGGTGGTTCCCAGGGCGATGCAACTGACATCAAGATCCAGGCGCAAGAGATCGTTAAGATGCGCGCCCGCCTCAATCAACTAATAGCGGATGAAACCGGTCAACCATTGGAGCGAGTTGCCAAGGACACGGACAGGGATTTCTGGATGACGGCGGAAGAAGCAGTGGAATATGGAATCGTTGGCAAGATAGTAAAATCCATTTCCGAAATCTAGAGAGTTGAGGCCGGATACTTAGGCAGAGTTTCTCTAGTTAGACTCTACTTTTTTAAAGATGGCCCGCCGATCTTTGGCCAGTAAACACACCACCATGTATTCTGGAGTACAGCTAAGCGCAAATGCTACCACCGTATTGGCATCGATGAGTTCCGCCTGAATGATACCGGTGATACCGGCATACTCTATTTCCACCTGCACAATATTGCCTTCAATCTTGCCGTCCTGATTGGTCCATTCGAAGCCCATGGATTCGATTTGGGTGACTTTCAAGATATCATTTTCCACCTGGATGCCCATGGTGAAAAGGGTTCCTTCTGCGTTCCACACACCATTCCAATGTGGTGAAAGATCGTCCTGAGCGTTCAGTGAGAGCGAGCAGACTAGCAGAGAAGCTGCAATTGATAATGCGGTTATCCGCTCAGACATAACTTAGTCCTACTCCAAATAGTTGGCCGTGAAAAATGCTCACGCCCACATACAAGATCAGCCCGCCAATGACAGCGACAATATCCCATAACACAGATACGGACTTGACACTGGTTTCTGTCGCCAGACCCAAACTGACAAATTTAAAGCCAGACCACAGGGCAAAACTACCAAACAACAAAATGGATGCCACGTCTCCGTTAGACCATAGATGCGCGAATCCCCAAATAGTTACACCCAATAGCATAGGGTTGCGCAGATGCTTGCGCATAAACGACATCGGCAGATTGCCTGCCACCAGCAGAATAGCGGCGGGGATCATGAGTATGTGGCTGATGAATCGAAGCGCATAGAAGGGTTGCCAGATCATGGTAAAGTCAGAGACAGATTTTCCCCAGATGATCAATCCCAGGCCCGCCAGGGCGACCAGGCTATAGATGCCCTTATAGGCTCCTTCTGAGGGAACCGCATCGATAACGCGCTCACGTAAACTCAGTTCACGCAGCAGATGCGGTAAAAAAAACAGGACTAGCCCAACGCTTAGTATGAGCACGTGATGTCGCCAATAGCAGCTTGGATGAGGCATGAGTGTAGCATGACACTGGATTGACAGCGGCTTGGCCGATTAACCAGGCGCCGGTTTAGTTGGCCAGGTCGAAGTAATTATCGAACAGTGCCGGATCGTCGAAGTGCTGCTGCCGAACGCACCCGGTGGCATGGGATCCCCACTGCCTTGACCGGCTCAGAGGATAGTCGCGAGCGCTATAGCGCAACATTTAATCAGGAAGTTTTGTCTGAACCCAGAGCACTAGACACGGAATCGGGGTAGATGATTGCTTGCGTCGACCAGAAGAGGGAGCGAATAGACCGCTCCCTGTTTCGCTACCTGGTTAAATCTGGGCCACTGGCGTGGCCCGAGAAAAATCGTGATTCTTTATCGGTAATTCGCGGACCCGTTGCCCGGTGAGTATATAGAGGGCATTGGTTACTGCCGCGGCGATCGGCGGTGTCGCGGGCTCTCCCATGCCGCCCAAAGACTCACCCGATTCGACGATATGCACATCGATCTCAGGGGTCGTGGCCAGGCGCACCATTTCATAATCGGGGAAGTTATGCTGTGCGACCCGACCATTCTCGATGGTGATTTCACCGTACAAGGCGGCGGTTAAGCCAAATATAATGCCGCTTTCGACCTGTGCTTCTACCGTATCGGGATTGACCGCCCAACCACAGTCGATGGCGCAGGTAACCTTGTGCACGATGGGACGGTAGTCCCCATCCAGTGACACCTCCACTATTTCTGCAACGATACTGCCGAAGCTTTCCTGCACCGCGATGCCAAGTGCATGTCCTTCCGCTAGATTTTGTCCATAGCCAGCCGCTTCCGCGGCTACTTCAAGCACTCGAAGGTGGCGCGGATGTGCCTGTAATAATTCCATGCGGAACTGGTAGGGGTTCTTGCCAGAGCGGTGTGCCACTTCATCGATGAACGACTCGGTGAAGAAGGTGTGCTGTGAATGATCCACACTGCGCCAGGAGGCGATAGGAATATGGGTGTCCCCGTCCACCACACGAATGGATTGATTTGCTATCGCATAGGGAATTTCGGAAGCCCCCGGCGTCTGTATCGGCCCGGTGAAGCGATTATGCCAGGCGAGCACCTTGCCTTGCGCATCGAATGCCGCCTTAAAATTGCTGGCCACCGCCGGGCGATAATAGTCCTGCTGCATATCATCTTCCCGGCTTAACACTGTTTTTACCGGCACATCGAATTCCATGGCAATTAAGGTGGCGTGATCGATTACATTCCAGTTAAAGGGAAGGCGACGGCCAAAACCACCGCCGAGGTAACAGTGATGGAAAGTCACCGCATCTTCGTCCAGACCGGCGACGGAAGCCACTCGACCCTTAATTCCCAAGGCATCCTGGGTACTGGTCCACAAGTCGGCGCTGTCACCATGGATATGCACCGTGCAGTTCATCGGTTCCATGGTGGCGTGAGCAAGATAGGGAACGCGATACCCGGCTTCGATGACATCGTCGGCCTCGGCAAACGCCGCCTCGGTATCGCCGAGCTCCAAAACTTTGCTGCCCTTATCCTCTGCCAGAGCGCGATCGAAGCGGGCGAAAATATCGGCGCTGGAGACGGTGTCGTGGTCCGATGCTGCAAATTCCGCGTGCACCAGTTTCAGGGCTTGTTTGGCGCGCCAATAATTGTCGGCGACTACGGCCACAGAATCTTCTAACTCGACAATCCGCTGCACCCCTCTTTGACGTAATGCTTCGGTGGCATCGACAGAAACCAATTTGGTCCCGAATACCGGCGCGAATCTAATCGCGGCATACAACATATCTTCGCTGTGGGCATCGATGCCGTATTTGGCGGACCCATCTACTTTCGCCGGAATGTCATTACGGGAGATGGCCTTGCCCATGATGTTGAACTGGGAACGGTCTTTCAGCCGTGGAGAATCGGGTGGTTCCAGCAGGGCGGCAGCGGCAGCCAGTTCCCCGTAACTCAGGGAACGACCGCTGGCATTGTGGTGCACATGGCTTAGCTGGGTGCTGCATGTATCGGCAGCCACACCCCAGCGGGTGGCCGCACAATCGATCAGCATCTGCCGCGCCGCCGCGCCGGCAGTACGCATGGCAAATTCACCGGTATAGCGTACCGAAGTGCTGCCGCCGGTGATCTGCAGATTCATGATCTCGGCGACCTTGAAGGCGCTCACGGCCACCAGACCATCGAGGAAACTCGGCACGCCTAATTCACTGGCGAAGCCCTTGATGACGTCGCCATTGGCAAACAGATCGATGGCCGGTGCCTGTTCGATGTTGACCAGCTCCCAATCGGCGTCCAGTTCATCGGCCGCCATCATGGACAGAGAGGTGTGCACACCCTGGCCCATTTCGGCATGGGGGACGTAGACGGTGACTTCATTGTTCGGCTCTATCTTCAGGAAGGAAGTCACATAGTGAGCCCCGTCTACGGCCAATTCCTGGTTCGCTCTTCGATGACGGCTGGGCCTGGTGGCGGCATAACCGATCAGCACACCACCGCCCACCAGTGCGGTACTCAGTATGAATCGTCTTCGGCTAATTTTTTTCATGGCGACTCTCCTTATGCTGTGGCCAGTGCGCGAATCGCTTTTCGCACTCTGGGATAGGAGCCGCAACGGCATATATTGGTGATGCCGCGATCAATCTCGGCGTCGCTGGGATTTGGGTTGCTGGCCAGTAGCGATGAAACCGCCATGATCATACCCGACTGACAGTAACCACATTGTGGTACCTGATGATCGATCCATGCCTGTTGCACGGCGGCCAGACCGGGTACCGGGGCATTTCCCTCCGCCGCGGCGCTGGCGAGACCCTCGATGGTGGTAATCTCCTGTCCTTCCACCTCACTGACTGGCGTCACGCAACTGCGTACGGCGCGGCCGTTAACATGCACGGTGCAGGCGCCGCACGCGGCGATGCCACAGCCGAACTTGGTGCCGGTCATACCGAGTTCGTCTCTGAGGGCCCAGAGCAGGGGCATATCCGGCTCGATATCCAGATGCTGCTCAACCCCATTTACCTTGAAATTTACCATTCCCAATCCCCTAGGTGGATGTCTTAGTTGGTTGCATGCAGGATTATAGCAGCACCAATCCTGCTTCAATATGATTTTGCTGCGATCAATGAGCGTTCCAGTAGGTTATCTATATCGACTGTGAGAAAATGCCCTGTCAGTTGCGGGAGTGATGTCATGATCCATATGCTTGAATCCGGCTCCATCGAATTCAATTACACCGCGTTGGAAACCGTAGTCAGCGGCGAAGCCGTTGCCTCGGCGTTGTACACACAGATTGAGAGACTCGATGCCAAGCGAGTGTTTCTGGTGGCTTCTGCAAGTTTGAGTGAGCGCACCGATCAATTTGACAGTATAAAACAAGCACTAGGTGGTCACTTCGCCGGCCTGTTCAACCAGATTGGAGCGCATACACCAAGAAAGGATGTGTTGCAGGGACTACGCGCCGCAAGAGAAGCGGACGCCGATCTTCTGGTATCCCTGGGGGGAGGTTCGATCATCGATGCCTGCAAGGTAATACAGCTTGCCATCGATCAGGATATTCAGTCGGAACAACAATTGTTGGAGTACGCGCAACTCAGCGATGGAACCCGCGGGCCGAAAGCCGGCGACTACAGCTTGTTTTCTGATCATTCCAAAATCCGGCAGATCGCCGTACCCACTACCTTGTCTGGTGCGGAGTTCAGTAATAATGCCGGTGTGCTGGATACCGAAAAATCCGCCAAGGAAGGCTATCGTGGTGTCGACCTGTGTCCGCAATGCATCATCTACGATCCTGCATTGTCTGTGCATACCCCCGAATGGCTTTGGTTGTCCACCGCGATTCGCTCGCTGGATCACGCCGTCGAAGGTTATTGTTCCGCCGATTCGCATGCCTACCTGGATGGGCATTTCCTGCATGCGATGCGCCTGTTCGCGGAGTCGCTGCCACTAACCAAGCATGATCCCTGCGACTTGGCGTCTCGTCACGCCAATCAGCAGGCGGTGTGGTTAGCATGCTGCGGCTTGGGGACCGTTGCCCACGGCGCCAGTCATGGCATCGGTTATATTCTTGGCAGTTTATGTTCAGTGCCACATGGCTATACTTCCTGCGTCATGTTGCCCGCCGTATTGGAATGGAATGCGAAAGATCAGGTCCAGCGGCAACAGGCGATCGCCGCGGCTTTAGGTAAACCTGATGAGAGTGCCAGTGCCGCGGTGAAGTCGCTGGTTCGCAGTCTCGATCTGCCTACTACATTGCAACAGGTTGGGGTGCAAGCAGAGCAACTGGCCACGATTGCAGAAAGAGCGATACAACATCCGGTAGTGAGGAGAAATCCGCGAACGCTTGAGCAAGCAGAGCAGATCATGGAAATTCTGCAGTTAGCCTGGGATTGAGAAATGTGACAGGATCATCAAAAACAGTTTGGATTAACGAGTTAGGATCCGGCACCATGAATGATCTACACACCGAGAGGGTCGTGCCAAAGGTCACCTACTTCGATGTAAGAGGAAGGGCGGAGGTAATCAGGTTGCTGTTGGAAGAGGCCAATGAGGTTTACACCGAGCGTCTAATTAAGATTGATGATTGGCCCGAGCTCAAATCCAATTTTACCTTTGGTCAAGTCCCTGTCTACGAAGAAGGTGATTTATTACTCAATCACTGTAACGCAATTTATCGTTACCTCGGCAGAAAATATGAAGTGTATGGAGACGGCACGTTGGAACATGCGCAGTGTGACATCGTGCAAGAAATATTTGGCGATGCCCAAGCTAATCTCGGAGATTTCTATTGGAATCCTGATTTCGAGATGCTGCGAGCTGACTATGAAAAAAATGAATTGCCAGTGATGCTAGCTAACCTGGAAGACTTGTTTTGTACCAATCAAAATAATAGTGGCTATTGGGTGGGCAATCGACTCAGCTTTGTTGACTTGATTGCCTGGCATTTTCTGGATAGTGTCAGGCCCTTCTCACAACCGACCCTGGATCGATTTGATAAATTATCAGAATTTAAATGCTTGATCGAATCCCGTCCCAAAATTTCTGCCTACCTGGAATCTCCAAGGCGGCCGAAGACGCTTACCGTAGCCCTGAGTCCCTTCGGCGGCACGCCGGAAACCAGCTAACCCATGTCGATGTCGCTACGCTTGCTGGTCCTGGGATTGGTGCTATTGGCACAGCAACCCTGCGCCGATCTGTATGCACAACAGACTGAATCAGCGTCGCGCTTTGTCCGTTTTGTCGCCGGGAGTGATGTCTGGCAGGGGGAATTACAGACGGCTATTAGCAGCTATCGGAATGATGCGGGGGTGTTGCTCGATCTGGTGGCCACGGTGCACATCGCCGACCAAGCTTACTATGCGGAACTCAATGATTACTTCAGCACCCGAGATGCAGTCTTGTACGAGTTGGTCGCCGATGCCAATGTTAGGCCTTCACCAGATAGTCAGGTGAGTAATAGTTCCGTACTGGGATTTGTCCAGCGATCACTGGCCAGTTTTCTCGACGTGAGTTTCCAGCTTGAGCAGATCGATTACTCGCCGGCTAATTTCCGACATGCCGATCTTAATCCCGCACAGCTACGGCAAATCATGCAAGACAAGAATGAGAATTTCTTTTCCATGTTTATTAGTCTGGCATTAGCACAATTGGCCACCCAGCAAAGCCAAAACGGCAACAGTGCGACCACGTCTTCTTTCAACCTGCTGGCGCTAGTCAGTGCCCTGATAGCCGAAGACCAGACCAGTGCCTTTAAATATTTGTTTGCCAAAGAGCTGGGTCGTAGCGACGGTATGATTGTCGGTCCGGTGCTTGAACAACAACTTACAATTCTGGGAGATCGTAATCGAGCGGCTCTGGATGTGCTGGTGGACAGTCTCAATAACCCAAACGAACAAAAACTCAGTATCTTCTATGGCGCCGCCCACATGCCGGGGATCGAGCGGGAAATTATAAGGTCCCTGGGGTTTCAGAAGCGTCAGCAACGTTGGCTGACCGCCTGGAAAATACCCTGAGCAGCTGGCAGCACCCGTATTTGGGTTAGAAAGGGCAGAATCAGCGGTTATTTGGGTTGACTAGGGCGTCATTAACCG
>JADFOC010000514.1 GCA_022563075.1 Pseudomonadota bacterium | reverse complement strand
AAGTAACCAGATAATTCAATCGGCCCAACAACAATTGCGCTGGATCATTAAGCAACTCAAACATCCCGATCGGCGTTTGCAGGAACACGCGCAAAACCTCGATCGACTGGAAAGCAGAATGCAACGAGCCATTGTCAATCGTATCGGACTACAGAAGAGTGAGCTGATGCAACTCAGTCGAAGCTTACATGCGAGTTCTCCAGTGCAGAAGTTACAACAATCGAAAATGCAATTCGAAAATGGAATGAAGCGGCTAAAGCAGTCATTGCAGTCATCGATCAAGGCCAAACGCGCCAGGCTGGTAGAACTCACCCGCAGCCTCAGCGCCATCAGCCCGCTTGACACGCTAGCCCGGGGCTATAGCATAACCTACGATGATTCGGCGCAAGTAATACGCTCGAGCGTCGATGTTAAAGTAGGCAGTAAAATCAGTTCCCGACTGGATAAGGGTCGAATAACATCCACCGTGGAAGCGGTCTATGCAGATGAATGAGAGTTTAGCTTATGCGAATTTTAGGTTTAATGACTACGGCTTGCACACTGTTGGCGGTGGCAACAGTCTCACTGGGGGCGGTGACGGTAACCAGTCTGCCGGATTCTTCCATGGTGCCGGGCGGCATCGCGGTGATACCGACCGGCACCGATGCAGTAGCGGGTAGCTTTCGCGATCAGCGCATCTTGCTGGCGGATTTCGAAGGAGTTCAGTATGCCATCATCGGGATTCCTCTCAATGTAACCCTGGGATCACAACAGTTTCATCTCACGCTGGCCGATGGCGCCAAGGAGTCGCTGCAATTTGCCGTGGAATATAAAGAATATACCGAACAGCATCTGACCATCACCAACACCCGCCAGGTCAATCCTAACGCCGACGACATGGTCAGAATAAATCGTGAGAGCGGCGAGATGAATCGTGCATTTTCCAGCTGGAGCGATTCCTTGACACCGGTATTCAGCATGCAGGTCCCGGTCGATGGTGTCAGAAGCAGCTCGTTTGGCCTTAAGCGATTCTTCAACGGTCAGGCACGCAACCCGCATTCCGGCATGGACATCGCTGCCGACGAGGGTGCACCAATTGTTGCACCAGCGCCGGGTGTAATTCTAACCACCGGCAATTTTTTCTTTAATGGCAATACCATCATCCTCGATCACGGCCATGGCTTGATCACGCTTTACTGCCACATGAATACCATCGATGTTGCACCCGGCACCGTGGTTGCCGCTGGCGATCTGATTGGTAAGGTGGGTCAGACCGGGCGAGTCACCGGCCCTCACCTGCACTGGAGTGTTAACCTCAATAATACCAGAGTGGATCCGGCACTATTTCTAACAGACTAGGTGCAACAACATGGCACAAATCGCATTCACACCCAATCTATCTCGCCATCTTGATTGCCCGTCGTTGGCAGTCGATGGATCCACGGTAGCAGAAGTTCTTAGCGCCCTATGCGCCGCCCATACGCAACTACGAAGCTATCTTTTGGATGACCAGGACAGGTTGCGCAAGCATGTCACCGTGTTTGTTGACAATGTGCAAATCAAAGACCGTATTGGTCTCAGCGATACCGTTCAGGAATCCAGCTCGGTCTATATTGCTCAAGCACTCTCCGGGGGTTAAGCTGCCGCCAAAGCTCGAGGACACCCAATGACGAAGGTTTGCTGGATTGGTACGCGCAAGGGGTTGTTAAAGGTCCAGCAATCTGAAGCAGGCATCTGGTCGTTATCTGCACCTGACTTTACCGGGGAACCGGTAACCATGGTGCTGCCGCAGAATGGCAGTGGCAGCATGTACGTGGCGTTGAATTTGGGTCATTTTGGTCCAAAACTTCACCCTCCGACGACGCCGGTATTTCCTGGCAAGAGTGTACGGCGCCTGGATTCCCAAAACTGAAGTCGGCCTCAGACGCCGCTAAGTCTGTCGAAATAATCTGGATTTTGGAATACGGTGCCGACCATGAACTCTGGGCCGGCACCGTTCCGGCCGGCCTGTTCCGCTCCAAGGACCGGGGCGATAGCTGGCAATCACTGGCTGTCAATCTGGCGGCTATTTACTGTGTCAAATTTGGTCAACTTCAGCCAGTTTAGGGCATAATCAGGCAGTTTTTGCAGTGTAGGTTTTTTTTACATTCCGTTGCCTTTTCAATGAGTTAAATACAGATTGTGC
>JADFOC010000513.1 GCA_022563075.1 Pseudomonadota bacterium | reverse complement strand
GACAGTGGATCCAGGCGGAATACGATCAACTCCGTAGCGTTCTCGCGTGGCACTGACGACCTTAAAGTCCCATGGGTTTAAGCGCCAGCTCTGCGCCCAATAGTGCAAGGAGGTTCCTCCCACTGCATTCATCATGGGGTGACTGCCCTGCACCGCCTGGGTACTCGCGGTGGCGCGAACCGTGGGTGCTTCGTTGGCCGCCTTTTGCACGGTCTGTGGCCAATTGCGCGCGCCGTTTCTTAATTCGTCCGGCGCAAAATCTCTGGGACTCAGCCAGCCACCGACCTCCAGGCCTACGACCTTGAGTCCGGCGTTGGTGAGGGGTAAGGCGGCAACACCGCCGGCCGCGCCCATCCCGATAATCACAACATCGGTTTTAGCTAAGTTTCTAGGCATGATTACCTCCTCCCTGGTTGCCGGCATCACCTATGCTGGCCAGCTTGGTGTAGGTACTGTGGTCATAAGCCGACTGGTGCGTAGGTTCGAGCGCGGCTCCCTGAGCCACGTCGGTTTCTGATGCACTCAGGCGAATACCCGGATAATGGATCATGTCCCAACCCACGAAATCTTGATTGCCGCCGTAATAGGGATCACAAAAGGTGCCATCGATGGTGTGACTGCGCACCATATTAAAGAAGCCACTGCCGCTGGGCGCAAATCCATCTATTTGATTGGTTTGCACGGCCAACAGAATCGCATTTTGTTGATCCACCATGAGTTGGTTGAAAGGCTTTTGGTGAGTCCGGCGCGCATAATCATTTATCGCGCTGAGACCAATCATGTAATTATGACGAGCACCGGCATTATGGCTGGCCAGCGACCGGTCAATATAATGTACCGCACGCGCCTCTTTGGCTCCGGGACCATTGTCATCTGAGGGAATCAGACAATCACAAATTGCCGCCAGCGTCTCCGCCTCTTCCGCGGTCAGAACTTCCAGCGCCTCTCGAGCTTGAATTGCCGTAGCGACCTGTCTTGACGGGTCGGACTCTGCTGCAATTATATGCGCTGTGGTGCTTACGCCGATCGCGGCGGCACCGACGATGCCGGCACCCTTCAGCAGATTTCGGCGCGAAGGAATAAGGAGTTGGTCTTGGTTTTGAGCTTGGGGATTGTCTTTGTCTTTCTTCTTGTCGATGGCCATGCCTGTCTCCACAGAACGAGGGATCAGACCTCTGAGCGTAGCAAATATCACTTTTTGTGTATATGCAATCGTCAGCAGAGAAGCATGCGCTGCTGGTATCTTTAGAAGAGTTAAGTTGCTCTCACCTGGAAAAACTTCTTCAGCCGGTGGAATAGCTAATTTCGAAGGTAATCCCACCGCTACTTCGACCCAGGGAGCCGCGCTGTGAACTGAAGTAGAGTCGTTGATGGGAAGGATCAAAGGCAGGACCTACCATTTCAGATTGCGGGTGACCGACCACCTGCACTATTGGGACTAACTCATTACCAGGGGTCAGTGCTACTAGCTGCATATTGCCCCCATCTTCGGCCACCAGCACATCACCGCCTGGCGTAATCACCACATTGTCCACCCCCGACAGTATGGGATTATCACTGGTGGCAAGGTCATAGACTAGTTGCAGTTGCTGACTAATAACGTCATAGCACCATACCCGATTATCGTATTTGGTAGTGAAATAGGCCTTGTTATCATGTAGGGCGATACCTTCACCGCCGCGAAAAGGCGTGTAATCTAACACTTGTTTTCTGGTTGGCAATTGCTTCGCCAGGGGATCGGGAATCGGGCGCCAGAGAATGTAGAACTGCCCCTGTCGCTCTACAACGGATGCAATTTCCAGTTGCCCACTGCTGAGGTCTGGCAGACCATGGTCAGGCCTGAATCGATAAAAACCTCCGTCTGGAAAATCCTCGGTAAGATATAAACACTGATTGACACTATCGACCGTAACTGCTTCATGGCGAAAAGTACCCAGTGCAGGTCTGACTACGGCGGGCTTGATTCCCAGTGGGTCACATTCGTAAACCTGTCCCTGGGAAAACTCTTCGCAGGACAACCATGTACCCCAGGGCGTTGCGCCACCGGCACAATTAATCGAGGTGTTTTCAAGGATTGAATAAGCATCGATCAATGCGCCATCGGCGTCAAATCGTAGCGCGCCGACGCCACCGGCATTACTTCGCAGCTCGCTGTTCGACACATAGATC
>JADFOC010000078.1 GCA_022563075.1 Pseudomonadota bacterium | reverse complement strand
AACCTGATTACCAATTCCATAAAATTTACAGACCATGGCAAAATTTTACTGGGCTACAAAGCGGTGTATTTTAGCCGACGACTTGGGATCGAAATATTCTTACAGGATACCGGCCGAGGCATGAGTGAGGAATTCCAAAAACGCTTATTCCAGGAATTTTCCAGAGAAGAAGTATCGGAAAAAGAACCGGAAGGAACTGGACTGGGCCTGGTTATCGTAAAACGTATGATTGAAAAGTTAGGTGGCGAAATAACATTCGAGTCGCAAAAAGATGTGGGTAGTCAGTTTTTTATACGCTTGCCACTAAGAGTATCTACGCACTAGCGTCAGCGTGTCGAGTGTCACTTTTTAGCAGGATTTGTGTCTTTCTCCAGCTGATAAACGGTGTCGCTAAATTCTTCGATTTTATTTTCCAGAGCCTTGAGCGCGTCCGCCAAGCCTTGATTATAATAATAGTTACCAACTTGCTCAGAGAAGAAATCGAGAAGAAATTGGGCATCGAAACTCCCGATCTCCAGCTGTAATTCTTCGGTAAAATACAGTTGTAGCTTGGCGACTATTTCTTCTTTGGTGGCAGCCGCTAATTCGATATTCGACAAATTAACTCCCTAAGCGCCCAATTGCCGCGCCAAATCCAGGAAATCGCTGGCGGTATAGTCGAATTCACCGTCGGGATTGGTGTTGAAGGGCCGGTTGGGCCCGCGTTCCAACGGCCTGATCACGTAGGCTGTGTGCAATCCGGCACGGGCTGCAGCCCTCAGGTCGCCGGGATGGGCCGCCACCATCATCACCTGCTCCGGCGTCAGGCCTAACAGATCTACCGCTTTTAAATAGGCCTCAGGGTCGGGTTTGTAATGCCCGGCCAGTTCCGCAGATAACACAACATCCCAGGGCAGCCCGGCATTCTTCGCCATATTGGTCAGCAGGGAAACATTGCCGTTGGAAAGTGTCGCTATTATATACTTGGTTTTTAAGCGATTAAGCCCCGCTACTGTATCCGGCCAGGGAGACAAGCGATGCCAGGCCTTGTTGAAATGGTCCAACTCTGCTTCGCTGAGTCCTTCCAATCCAAACTCGATGACCAATTCATCGAGAATCATGCGATGTAAGTCATCGATCTTGGTCCAGGGTAGCTCACCCGTTCGAACCCGATTCATTGCCGGCCCGTAACCAGAACGCCAACGATCTGCGAAGTTATCCCATGCAACGACGTAGCCTTTCTTTGCCGATAATAGCTGCCCTTCTCTGATTATGGATGATCGCCAATCCACCACCGTGCCAAAAACATCGAAGGTGAGAGCCTTGACCGTGGTGCTGACATCGGGCTCGGCTCCAATTGCGTGGGCAGAAATCCATCCCAGGCCAACGGCAAAAGGAGCTAGAGAAATACCCTTCAATAAATTTCTTCTGCCTGCAAAGTTCGTTGCCTGATACGGCTCGGGCGATGTAGTGGTCATGGCTTTCTCCGGTCAAGGATTTGTCGTGCTAGCGGGTTTTTCTTGGTGGCAAGTTAGCATATCTATTGGCTAATATCACCCGCCAACAAACAGGAGTCTCAACCCCGAAATTGCCGACAAGTTACGCTAATAAGTCTTAGCCAATAACCCTTAATGCTACACTTGTCTATGCTCGATATATCTCAAATCAGAAATGAATGCCCTGCCTGCGAGAACATCATTCATTTTAATAATGCTGGCTGTTCCTTGAGTCCGTTGCCAGTTACTGACGCTATCATCGAACATTTGAAACTGGAACAGCAACTAGGCGGCTATGAGGCAGCGGAAGCCGCAGCAGACAAAATTGAAAACTTCTACCATGCCTTGGCTACTCTCTTGAACTGTGATCCCACCGAAATTGCTTATCTGGAAAATTCGACTCGCGCCTGGGATATGGCGTTGCACTCCATTGAACTGCAGGCGGGCGACCAGATTATTACCGGCGACATGGAGTACGTCAGCAACTATCTTGGACTATTGCGCCTGGCCAAGTTAAAACAGATAGAAATAAAGGTCGTGCCCAGCGATAGCATTGGTCAAATTGACCTCGATCTACTGAGAAAAGCAATTACCGATCGTACCCGACTCATTGCGCTGACTCACGTCGCCAGCCAACGCGGCGACATTCAGCCAGCGCAAACCGTTGGTAAGATTGCGCGTGAATATGAAATATTCTATTTATTGGATGCCTGTCAATCAGTTGGCCAGATCAACCTCGACATAGCAGAAATAGGGTGTGACTTCTTGTGTGGTAGCGGCCGCAAATACCTGCGCGGACCTCGTGGGACTGGGTTTCTATACGTGCGGAAAAGTCGATTGCAGCAACTTAATCCCATTTTCGTCGATCTGCATGCCGCTTGTTGGAACGACCCTGAACATTACCAATGGCGTGCCGATGCAAAGCGTTTCGAAAACTGGGAACGCTATGTGGCGGGTCAGATAGGATTAGGCGTCGCCGCTGATTATGCCAACAGCATTGGTCTGGATGCAATTCGCGCGCGGGTTGAAGCATTAGCCAATCGACTGCAACAGCGGCTGCGGGCAATTCATGGAATTAGCGTCCATGAGCGCTCTGATGAACTGTCCGGCATAGTCACGTTTAACCAGCAAGACGAGGATGCCATTCGATTACGGCGACGCCTGCATGCAAAAAACATAAATATCTCCGTGGCGAAACAGGCTAATGCGCGTCTAGATTTAGCACAATCTGGTGTTGGTGATGTGAATCGTGCGTCGGTACATTACTTCAACACCGAAGCAGAAATTGATCGATTTGTACAAACAGTTGCGCAAAGCTAGCTGCTGCTAGCTTTGAAAGTAGACAGCCAGGATTGCCAGTGGGCAAATAAACTTGACATAGAATGGCCAGATCTTCCAGAAAAAACCGGCTTCAGCTTCGGGGCAGCCCTGTTTGATTTCTTGCAGAATATCGTCTCTGCGCCATATCCAGGCAACAAAAATGCAGAAGAATAAGCCCAGTAATGGCTGGCTATACTCGGTGGTGTAGGTGACTACAAGATCGAACAAAGGATTGAAGTTAAATACAAGAATGAGGGATATTACTGTGATAACTGACCCTATTGTTATTGCGGCATTGCGCCGTTCCACTCCATGATTTTCAATTGCATAGGCAACCGGTACTTCCAGCATGGATATGGAAGAGGTTAAGGCAGCAATTGTCATTAATAAGAAAAAAGCCATTGCGACAAACATTCCAACAGAATCCATGCTATTAAACAGGGCCGGCAGCACCGAGACAATCAATCCGGGACCGGCTATGAGACCACCGCTTTCGTCGAATATCTCGACCCCGCTAGCCAACGCCACATACATCGCCGGTAGTATCAGCATTCCCGCCAGCACGGCGATGCCAACGTCCAATAACGCCACCAAGCCGCCCAGGGTGGGCAGATTCTCCTGTTTGCTAATGTAGGAACCATAAACAAGCATCGTGCCAACCCCCAGGGACAGGGAGAAGAATGCCTGGCCCATGGCATCAACCAGTAACTGCGGATTAGCCACACGAGAGAAATCCGGCACCAGGTAGACGCGTAAACCATCCATGGCGCCAGGCAGAGTCAACACATAGAGAATTAGCAGGATCAGAATTATGATCAATGAAGGCATCATTCTCGATGCCCACTTTTCGATGCCGTCTCGCACGCCGGCGCTGATGATGAAAACCGTCAAAATCATGAATAGAGTAACGAAAATACTATTTCTTAGCTCGGCATCTTCGGTGAGCCATTGCGCGACGCCGTCCATCCCCAAGAAACGCGCCAGTGGATCGAAAAAGAAGGCTATCATCCATCCACTCACGATCGCATAGAAGCTCAGAATCAGACTAACGGTTAGGATTCCGACAAATCCTACAGCAATCGCTAACAGCCTACTTTTCGGACCACGTGAAATAGTCTTTAGTGCGGTAACCGCGTTTGCTCGGGCATAGCGACCGATGATCAATTCGGCCATAAGTGCAGGATAGGCCAACGCGAAGGTAAGGATGAGATAGGTAAACAGAAAGGCACCACCGCCATTGGAAGCGGCGTTGGTAGGAAACCCCCAAATATTGCCTAAACCTACGGCAGAACCGGTGGCCGCCATCAAGAAGCCAAATCTGGAAGTAAACTCTCCTCGAACGACAGCCATCGAAATCCAGTCCCCTGGTTATTGTTATTGCTAGTGTTATGGTTCTGTTAAAGTCTGTTTGAGTTGATTCGAATAATCAGAAACAACGAATCCTAGTCTAGACAACGCCTCATTATTGATCAAAAGATTCCAGCGTAAAACGAGATCGCACTGGATCACTGAGTACGAACACAACGTTTGTCACTACGCTCACGGAGCCATTTTGATTGACTTCAAGGTTGGGAATTCGCAGTCGATTGTCAACCGTGGAAAAAGTGGCAATGCCATCGAAGCTATCTCGACGAGGTATGATGCTTTCCAGATTGGCCTCGATAATCACCTCCGTTGCTGCGGACACGGTGCTAAAATTCATGCTGATTAGCTCACTGTCTGCATCAATATTCACCGTGGTGATTAATAGTCCGGTGTTGCTTTCATAAACATGGTTCGCCGAGCTGAATCGCTCAACCACCTCTACATTCATGTACACGAAATCCAGTGGGTTATTGTACATGACGGTGATATAAGGGGCATCCGGTGCCTTATTGCCCAGGCTGATAAACGGCAATGAATCGATCGCGTCCAATATGGCCATACCATCGCCAAGCACATTGCCAAACACGGTAAACCCGCCGTTGTTGTTGTCCAAATTGGCGCTGTTGTCTATCAGATTAACGAACCACTGACTAGTGGCACTGTTTGGATCCCCATCTAGCTTGGCCATGGCGACGGTGCCGCGTGTATTAGACACATTGAACTCATTCACGATGGGCGGGTCCGTTACTACATCGATAGGCCCCACAAATAATTGAAATCGATAGCCCCCACCCTGTACTACAAAATCGTCCACTACTCGATGTAAGTAAGTGCCGTTGTAGTCGTTTCGATTGACGTAATTCAGGAAATTCTGAACGGTAATAGGTGCGATCTCGTCCAGTAACTCGATGGAATAATCTCCCATGCTGGTACTAACCCGGACTATAGTACCAGCCTGAGCCACATTCACCACAGCAAGAAAAACAGTCATTAATAAGCGGGAGACGCCCATCCTTAGCTGGCGTGCAGGCACTGCAATCATGAAAACTCCTGGTAAATATTTAGATCTTTCGCGCATCTCTTGTGTGACCGGTGGAGCATAGGATAAGTTCCTGAAAGATTCAACTCTCATGGAGTTGCTGGTAAGACCTCAGAAACAGAGGGTTCCAGTGCAACAAGATAACGCGCTTGGCGGCCACCCTCCGAGACTTAACACCCAGCGTGAGGTATTCCCCTGGCGCATTGCACCAGTACCTCGACTAAGCTTAAGTGGCGGTTTACGCAGACGCAGCGACGCCTGCCTGGCACTGCTAAGACTGCTCGTTCGGCAACCAGCTCCTGGGTTTGACCGCCAAGGGACGCTCACGCGCATGCATGCGCCCGCAGGACTAATACTGCCATGTATGTCATAGTGGAAATGCAGGTTCAGTAACATAAACCTGCGCTGTCGTTGAGAGTACCAAGGCGTCTTGCGGCTCACCGCTGCAAGACCCGCTGCATCCACAACTTAACCTTTGTCGAGATACTCAGGATATGATATAACACTTGTTTTTTTTGGCGCGGCCGAAATACGGCTTTTTTATCTAATCGTTCAGTAACTAAAGCATAGGCTTCCTCGGTGTCAGCATCCAATTACCAAATCCCACTTCCTGGCTTCGATAGTGATAAGACAGATCCACTGACTTCGGAGAGAGATCAAACAAGTACCCAGGTCACTACAATCGGAATTGGCATCGATTTTGGCACCAGCAATACTACCGCCGCCGTTTTTGATGGAGAAAAAGTTCACCTGCTTCAATTGGAAACGAATTCAGTGGTAATGCCCTCGGCAACCTATATCGACAAAAACTTCCAAATTGAGACCGGCCAAGATGCTATTAAGCAATACATCGAAGGCAATATGGGCAGAACCGTGGAATTTAGCGCCGAAGTGCTCGGCGAAGCGCGTGTCTCGACCGGTCAGCTTGGCGATCATGGCTTGCCAGAAGCAGCGACAACGCAAAAAGTGTACGGCCAGTCGGTGGTCGATAGCGGCCAGCAGGGTCGTTTGTTTCGCGGCATCAAAAGACTCCTGGGCAATTCCAGGTCGCAGCGGCTCATGGTTTTCGATCGCCCATATCGACTCGTTGCATTGATTACACCATTGCTACTTCGGATTCGAAAGAGCCTGGAAGCGCTTCTATCTGAAGGATCAGCTGACTCCGACGCCACCAATCATGTTTGTATAGGCCATCCAGTTAATTTCGAGGGATCCAAGGCAGATCGAAACCGCGTGGCCCTGAATAGGCTGTCTGAAGCCTATGGCCATGCAGAATTTAACCAACAGAGTTTCTACCCTGAGCCCATTGCTGCCGCCTTGAGTTATCTCCATGCTCACCCGGAAGCCGCCGAACAAACCCTGTTGGCAGTCGATTTTGGGGGTGGAACCCTAGATCTGTGTGTACTACGACGGTCACAGCAAGAGTTTACGGTAGTCGCGACGCATGGTATCGCTCTGGGTGGTGATCACATCGATCGGCTACTGTTCAGAGAATTGCTATTCCCCTTACTTGGCAAAGGCGAGCGTTGGAGACGCGCCGGAGAAGACAGAGAAATCGAAACACTGTTCCCGTTCGAGGACTATGAAGACCTACTGTTAAACTGGGCGGTGAGTTATATGTTAAATCAGAACAAATTTACCACACCGCTAATGCAGCGAATTCAACTTGGTGACGATGCATCGGTAAAATTTCGCCGGCTCTACGACCTAATAAAAAACAATTACAGCTACCTCGTGTTTCAATCTCTAAAGGAATTGAAAGCTGAGCTTTCTGATTATCACCAGGCGACACTAGATATTCCCGAACTCGATATTGAATTGACGGTCAGCAGACAAGATTTTGAAGTTTGGATCACAGATGTGCTGGAGAGATTTCAAACCGCGATTTCTGACCTCCTGGGCAAGGCTGGTCTGATCCCATCTGACATTCAGCTGGTGATCCGTACCGGTGGTTCTTCATTAATACCTGCGATTAAGCAAATCCTCGAAGCTCAGTTTCCCGCCAGGGTCATTGAACATGACCCATTTACCAGTGTCGCCGCCGGATTAGCGATCGCCGAATTTAAGGGACTGGGCATGGAACCATCAGCACAATAGTTGGAACACCAGACAAACTACCACTCAACCATGGATACTTCTGCCGCTTCAAATAAAGAAAGACAGTAGATTGAGCGCTTCTTCTTAGCCTGCAATAGCCGGTGAATCGGATGACAGGTATTAGCGTGTTTTGCCGAAACAGTGCTTAGGCATTTACAATCAGATACGAAATACAATGGCGACGCCAATTAAGTTTGAAATAGTGGCTGGCTGGTTGATTTTAAAGGAGTTCGAGACTGATGGATTTGATACTGTATGCGGTTCCTTTTTTCTTTGTGTTGATTTTGTTGGAGTTCGTCTATGGGTTGGCCCGCCAGCGTAATACCTATCGACTCAACGACACCATAAACAGCCTCTCCCTGGGAAGTCTCAGCAGATTGCAGGGCCTCGTGATTCTTGGCATCTCAACCAGCGTCTATGCAATGATTGTGGCGAAGTATCAGCTCACGCAATTACCCGACGATCAACTCTGGGTCTGGATAATCTGCTTTGTGCTGTACGACCTGGTTTACTATTGGAAACACCGCCTGGGTCATGAGATGGCGTTGTTCTGGGGAGCTCATGTCGCTCATCACCAGAGCGAGGACTACAATCTCGGTACGGCACTGCGTCAAACGAGTGTCGATTTCTATGGATTCTTGTTCTACCTGCCGTTCTTCGTGCTTGGCTTCCCGGCGCAGCTTCTTTTTACCGTTGTGAGTTTAAATCTTATCTATCAATTTTGGGTACATACAGAGCACGTCCCCAAACTGGGGATCCTGGAATGGATTTTTATCACACCCTCGAACCATAGAGTGCACCATGCTCGTAACCCCATCTATGTGGATCGAAATTATGGCGGAGTCTTTATAGTCTGGGACCGCCTGTTTGGCAGTTTTCAGGAAGAACTGGACGAAGAAGCAGTGGTGTTCGGTTTGCGTAAACCACTCAACAGCTGGAATCCAGTATGGGCTAATGTGCATGTATATTGGCGTCTACTACAGGACTTTTTGAAAGCACCAGGGTTAACCAATAAACTTAAAATTTGTTTTATGCCACCTGGATGGCAACCCGCCGGGATGGAGACTTCTTGCAAACTAAAAAGGCAAGACATCGATTTAGCCGGCAAATTCGACCCGACTCTCTCCAACTTCGATAAGATCTACACATTTGTACAGTTCGTCATTACAGTTATGCTGAGCCTGTACGTCTTGATCAATACAAATTCACTAGGCTATACAAGCACCACGGTAGCCGTGATATTCCTGAGCTATTCATTCTACGTGCACGGCATCTGGTTGGAATCGAGGCGCAGCACTGTCCCGCAAGAATGCATTCGCCTGACCATCTTCATTATCATGCTGCAAGTTTCAGGCGCCA
>JADFOC010000512.1 GCA_022563075.1 Pseudomonadota bacterium | reverse complement strand
TGTTTTCTGCAGTTTCTCCTTCGAATAAACGCATATTCAATCTACCTCCACGGCTATGACTGATCGCCTCTCCCCAGACAATTAGTCGCTGGCCCTTGTTATTAAAGGCGACTGCAGGATTTTTCTGTCGCGTCTGGGAAAACGGCTCACCAAACAGACTTGGCGGCCTCTCCGAATTCAAGTTTTTCTGCACGATTCGACTTGCGGTCTCGAATATCAACCAACGATCCAGGTTCGCATCGATGGCGATATCGTTAGTGCTGAGAGGGCATGCCGACAATTCCCATTGTTGCAGTTCGTCAACCGGTCCATAGGCAGCGCCACTTACCTCGTTATCGACAAGACTCAGAGTCAACAACTGCATGTGTCGGCCAATACCATTGAGTGCCGATCGGTAGGCTATGATCAACTCGCTGTCACTCATGTATTCACTCGCCAGCGAGCAACAGGCACAGGCTCCAAGCTCCGGATCACTCACCATCAGCTCTGGCCCGAAGCTGGACCCTGAGTCGTGGGAAAGCCTCACAAACGCGGTGCGTTCATATTCCCTAACCAGAGCCCCTGCTCCCCAGACGATTGCCACCTGCGTACCGTAGGCGGCGATCTCGGCGCCGGCATCGATGCCTTCGACGTATTCAGAGACCATCGACTGCTGCGGCTCGAACTGATTCCGCTGGGTATTCGAGCGTGCGTAATAATATTGTTCGGCGCGAGGCAGATACCAAATCACATGTACCCGTCCCGCGCCATCGAGCGCCATCGAGGCGCGGGAAATAGACACAGTCTGCACATTGAAAGCCTGACTGGACACCTTAATCGGTGTGCCGAATCGATTCTCCGCAACCAGGTATTGGCGGTAGTAGAGATTGCCCTCACGCGCACTCGGTGCACTCAGGCGCTTCTTGAAATACAGCAGATGAACAGTCCCGTGGCTATCGACAAGCATGCGTGGTTGCACCCCACCGTCGGGTGTTGGCCGAATGATTACCTCGGCTGCTGCGGTGCTAATTACCGAAATAATTAGCAGCCAATGCATTACCGCGAAGCAGCAGGTTCGTGAAATTGTCCTCAGCATCGATTCAGTTTTCCTAAGCAGGGTGTAAAAGTAGATTAACGCGGCAATTTAGTGCAGAATTTAGGCCGATTTTACGGCTACTCGTGTTCAAACTCCATCATAGCAGCATGCAAGCGCAGAATTGAAGTGGCTTAATTCGCTATTCACCGTGGCGGGCCATTGACTCATATTTACAGGATTACTCAATGAATAGACAGAATTCATTATTTTACAAGTCTGGTTTCTTACTACTTGTCCTGACCGCGCTGGTGACTTGTTCAGCCCCGGACGAGACTAATAGCGGCGGCAACAGCTCAGATGTTAGCTACAACCTCAGTCTCGACGTCCCCGAACTCATGGTCCTGGTGCTGGAACCCGCTTCAGATATCTTATGGGATTCCGCCGGCTGGGTGCTGGATGCCTCTGGTTATGAAGAGCTGTACCCAACTACCGATGAAGGCTGGGCCTATGTCAGGGCCCAGGCCGCGGTCGTACTCGAAGCTGGGAACATGTTAGCTTTGCCTGGTCGAGCCGTAGACACGGATGCGTGGATAACCTACTCCAATGGCTTGAGTTCGGCGGGCCTGGCCGCCATGGAAGCAGCGGCCAGCCAAAATCACGAGGATTTCTTCCAGGCGGGTGCGCAAATCTACAGTGTGTGTACGGCCTGCCATCAAGCCTACAACCCGGATATCAATTCGCAATTTGTCGCAGAAGAATAAGCCACGACGTACATGATCATTGCGATTCCCGAGGTTCTCAAAATTAGTAAGCGTCCCGTGAAACTACAACAAATTGCAGTAGCATTGCTATGCCTGCTGCCCGCAGTGGCCCTAGCTCACGGCCTCGAAGGTCAAGACGCCAGCTATGTCGAAGCCATCGACGGGCCCGCCATCTTTCCCTTCATGTACCTGGGCGCCAAGCACATGGTAACCGGCTACGATCATTTGCTGTTCCTGGTGGGGGTGATCTTCTTCTTATACCGGCCCAAGCACGTGGTGCAATACGTCACCTTGTTTGCCGTAGGTCACAGTATCACGCTGTTGTTCGGTGTGTTGGCAGACCTGCAGGTCAATGTTTACATCATCGACGCCATCATCGGCTTATCCATCGTCTACAAGG
>JADFOC010000077.1 GCA_022563075.1 Pseudomonadota bacterium | reverse complement strand
GGCGTTCCAGAACCCCAACCCCATCCACCGCGCCCACGAGTACCTCTGCAAGTGCGCCCAGGAAATCACCGACGGCCTGCTCATCCACCCCCTCGTCGGCGAGACCAAAGAGGGCGACATCCCCGCCGATGTCCGCATGCGCTGCTACCAGATCCTCCTGGATAACTACTTCGTCCCAGAGCGCACCATGCTGACGGTCATGCCCGCCGCCATGCGCTACGCCGGCCCCCGCGAGATGCTCAAGGACCTCGTGCTCGCCCACGAGAAGCTGGCCGGCGGTGGTGCGCCCAGCACGATCCTATTCAATGTCGCCGACGCCAAGACCGTCCTGACGCCGGCGTTGGCCCGTGATCGCACAGAGCCGGCCACCACGCCCCGCACACGCACAGTCCAGGAGGAGCGGCCGACCCGCACGCAGATGCTCCGCGGCGCCGGAGGGCTCAACCGAGGCGTGAAAATCCTTCTGGGGCTGGTCATTCTGATCATCGTGGGGCTAATCGGCTTGATGATCGTGGTTATCAGCGACCAGGTCACTACGCCGGTAGCGTTTTCTCAGTTGGCCGCGAACGTGCCCTCCGGCGCGGACGCCACCGTCGCCATTCTTGAGCGGGGCGGCCAGTCGCAGGTCCGCCAGCTGAAAGAGTTGGACGACGAGGGACTGCCGATAGGGACCACGCTCACGGTCGTCGTTAAAAAGGAAGACTTCCAGGATTGGTCCAAGACATTTACCGTCGGCAATGCGCCGCTCACGTTCGCGGACGTAAAGATCGAACTGCTGCCGGAGGCGCCCGAGGCTTGGGACGCCACCTTCACCAGCGATCTTGACGCGGTGCTCGGCGACGTCGACGTCATCTATCTGCTGCGCATCCAGCGCGAACGCCAAGGCGAGGCCCTGCTCCCGTCGCTGGCCGAGTACACCCGCCGCTACGGGCTCACCACCGCGCGCGCGAAACGTTTGGGAAAGGACGTCTTGATCATGCACGCCGGGCCATTGAACCGGGGGGTAGAGATCGCGGCCGAGGTGGCCGACAGCGCGGCGTCGGTCATCACCGGTGTTCTTGCGCAGTTCCAGAAATTCTTCAATATCCAGATGCCAGGTTTCCAAATAAGAACATACGGCACCTTTACGTTTGCCACCCTGATTGACGGCCACGGCGGTGTCATTAACCACCTTCAGAAATGGCACAATCCCCTGTGATTTGCCATTGGTGCCTTTGATGTGGGAGCCAAGTGCTCGAACCGGCGTCCAGTCATTACCGAGGCCGCCAGCCCACTTGGATAACATGGCATTGTCACGTATGGCGGAATAGATACCGTATAAGTCATCGGGAACTGTGGTCAGGAAACAGGAGGATAATTGCGGTCGTAAGGTGCCCGAGTTAAATAACTGCGGCGTTGAAACCATATAGTCGAAACTGGATATCAGGTTGTAGAACTCGATAGCCCGTTGCTCCCGATTTTCTTCGTTGGAGGCCAGGCCCATGGCAACTCGCATATAGAATACTTGCGGCAGTTCAAAGCGGATGCCGCCGCTGTGGATAAAGTAACGGTCATAAAGAGTTTGCAATCCCAAATAGGTGAATTGCTGGTCGCGCTCGGCTTTGAGCGCCTCGCCGAGCACACTGAAATCATATTCCAGCAAATGCGGTGACAGTAATCCAAGCTCTACGCCTTTCTCGACATAGGGTTTCAACGTCGCCGCATAGCGGTAGTGCATCTCCGATTGCGTGGCGGCGTCGGTAATACCCAGGAATCCGAGTGCTTCCGAGCGCAGTGTATCCATCAACAATCTGGCGGTTACATAGGAGTAATTCGGGTCCTGTTCTACCATGGTGCGAGCCGTCATCACCAAAGAGGTGCGAACATCTTCCATCTTCACCCCGGGGTACAAATTTTTCAGAGTCTCATTGTAGATTGCGTCTGCTGACACATCATCGAGACCCTCACAAGCTTCGGTGATGATGGTCTGCAGGCGTCCTGTATCCAGGGGGCCCTGGTGACCATCGGCAAAAGTTACCGTGACTTCTGCATGCTCCGGTTGCTCGCTCTCCTTTTTTTGTTCTCTCAGGCGGTTGTGTTCGGCGCGGTAAATCACATAGCTCCTGGCTATCTTGTGTTCACCGGTACGCATCAGCGCCAGTTCTACCTGATCCTGAATATCCTCAATATGAATAGTGCCACCGGAGGGCATGCGTCGACGAAAAATACCGGTTATCTGGCGTGCCAGTTGCGCCACTGATTCGTGGATGCGGGTTGAGGCAGCAGCATTACCGCCTTCAACAGCCAGGTACGCCTTGGTGATGGCGACAGAAATCTTGGACTCGCTGTACGCGACTACGGCACCGTTGCGTTTTATCACGCGCAATTGTCCTGGTGCGGTATTGGCGACAGAAACGCCGTCGGCATTGCTGGAACCAGTGGCTACAGGAGAATCACCTGTGGTTTGTACATCAGTCTGCATTGTGTGCTCCAGGGTGGTATTCACGTCACTGTGTTGCTATTAGTTATTGTTTTAAACAGGCTGTTACGCTGTCGATAGGGATGATTGGGCTGTTTTTTCGTGTTTTTACAGCGAGATAACTCCCTCCGGCCTGATTCAGTTGCGAAATTTAACTCGCTTCTGGCAGCCAGGCAGCATTTAAGCCATATACTATATATTGTGTTTTTACGGCAGGACTTTAATTGTTTTTTCGCGGCGGTCCGAGAACGCACGGATTCTCCAAAAACAATCCCTAAAAACGGGCTGATTTACCCATTTTTTCAAGTGCTTTTCTTATTATTGGCGATGGCGGCATTTCTAACCGCCCGATTTATCAATAATTTTTATGCGTTAATCAGTAAGAAATTAGCCCTTGAATTAAGCTCAACAATACAACATATAGACAAGCTATAAATCACTAACACAAGATAATGCGGTTTTTGGCCGAATGCAAGCTATTTCTATGTGGACTAATTGTGGGTAAATTGTGAATAAATTGTTGCGGTTACAGGGAAAATTAAGATCTGTGCCGAGTTGCATCGAGTTGTGCAGAATCTTCCCCTTAAGACAGCCAAATTTGAGCAAAAATAGCGTCCATTAACCGGCGAAAATGGCGATTTTATGAAACACAACATGTAGTATCTAGCCGGAAAGCGATTTTATCCTGAAACTAACGGGAAACCAGGTATTCCAACAGGGCTTTCTGCGAATGCAGGCGATTCTCGGCTTCATCCCAAACAACACTGTCCTTGGCATCAACTATCTCGGCGCTCACTTCCTCACCGCGATGGGCCGGAAGACAATGCATGAACAGCGCACGGCTGTTGGCAAGCTCCATCAGCGACGAGTTGACCTGGTAGTCGGCGAAGCTGGCGCGGCGTTTGGCTTGTTCTGCTTCCTGGCCCATTGAAGCCCACACATCCGTTACTACCAGGTCCACATTGGCAACGGCCGTTGCCGGACTGCTCATCAGGGTGACGCGGTCGCCGTGCTTTTCAATCAATTCTGCACTCGGCTCGTAGCCCGGTGGACAGGCGATTCTAAGTTCGAAATCGAAGGCGACAGCCGCATTAATATAGGACTGACACATATTATTACCATCGCCAATCCAGGCGACACTCTTGCCAGTTATAGCACCTCGATGTTCCATGAACGTCTGCATATCAGCCAGCAGTTGGCAGGGGTGGAAATCATCACTGAGGGCATTGATAACCGGCACCGTAGAGTATTCGGCAAAGCGCTCTAGCTTGGCATGCTCAAAGGTCCGTATGGCGATACAATCGACCATACGCGACAGCACGCGGGCGGTGTCTTCGATCGGTTCACCGCGACCGAGTTGTGAGTCAGCCGCCGTCAAAAACAAGGCCGTGCCACCAAGTTGGGTCATGGCAACTTCAAAGGCTACGCGAGTCCGGGTGGACGATTTCTCGAAAATAAGCCCCAGGGTCTTTTGTGGCAGGCCCCGTGCCTGCTCCGGTTGACGCTTGAGCTGCATAGCCCGTTGCACAATCGCTAACAAGTCAGCGTTGCTCAGATCGAGTAAGGTAAGAAAATGCTTGGTACCCATGGCGTAATTTGTCACCGCTGTGCTGCAAACAAAAAAGGCAGCTCGCGCCACCCGTAGAAGGGCGTCATTTTAGCCACTTCTGCAGTAAGGGGCAATTGTCTTTGTAGTGGCCATCCGCTAGGCTTGCCTGCTTGATGAATCCAATTGAACTAAAACTGTTCTCCAGTCGGGTAGCCGCGGTCTGCGATGAAATGGGCCTGGTGCTGAGGCGCGCCGCATTCTCGCCCAACATCAAGGACCGGCTGGATTTTTCCTGTGCCTTGTTTGGTGTAAGCGGTGAATTGTATGCGCAGGCAGCCCATATTCCGGTACATCTCGGCAGCATGGCGTTCGCCATGGGGTCGATAGTAAAACACAGAGACTGGCATCCTGGTGATATGTTGGTGCTGAATGATCCCTTCCTCGGCGGCACTCACTTACCCGATGTCACCGTCATCGCTCCAGTGTATGCGGAGGCAGGAGAGTCTTTAATCGGCTTTGTCGCCAATCGAGCTCATCATGCGAACATTGGCTGCGACACGCCGGGATCGATGCCGGTCTCTTCTCGACTCGAAGAAGAAGGCATCATCATCCCGCCGACATGGTTGCTACGCAAGGGTGAATTGCAGCCAGAAGCACTCTTTTTACCCGATGTGCACGACGGTGAACTGAGCGGTGATTTTGCAGCGCAAACTGGCGCCAATCAGGTTGGTGTGGCCCGCTTGCAGCAACTGGTAAGCAAGATGGGCATGCTGAATTACCAGCAGGGCATGCAGGAGTTGAACGACTATGCAGATCGACTCACCGCAAGTATGATCCGCCAGCTGCAGGCGGGAATCTACAGATTCGAAGACTATCTGGATGACGACGGCCGTGGGTCAAGCAACATAAAGCTAGGCTTGAGGCTGACAATTGCAGCCGATTCGATCGAATTGGATCTCACTGACAGTTCGCCCCAGGTGCCAGGTAACCTTAATTGCCCTGAATCGGTCGTGGCGGCGGCGGCCTATTACTGTTTTCGCTGTCTGCTGCCGGACCAGGCGCCGGCTTGCGCCGGGTTATTCAAACGCATTCGGATAAAGACCCTGCCCGGTTCCATTGTTAATGCGCAGCGCCCCGCCGCGGTGGCGGCCGGTAATGTTGAGACTTCCACGCGACTGGTGGATCTGGTGTTTGGTGCGCTAGCACAGGCATTGCCAGACCGCATACCCGCCGCCAGTCAGGGTACGATGAATAATGTGGCCATGGGTTATATCGATGCAGCGACCGGCAATCGCTGGGACTATTATGAAACCCTGGCTGGAGGGCTGGGTGGGGGTCCAAATTATGCCGGGCTGGATGCTGTGCACAGTCATATGACGAACACCCTGAATACTCCGGTGGAGAGTTTGGAGATGCACTATCCGTTGCGGATCCGACGGTATGCTATCCGGCGCGGCAGCGGTGGTGAGGGTAAGCATCGTGGTGGCGATGGCATCGTCAGAGAGTATGAATTTCTAGCACCTGCGCAACTGAGTTTACTGTGTGAACGCAGGCAGTTGAGTCCCTGGGGACTGCAAGGTGGCGGAGAAGCGGCACGCGGAACCAACTCGCTCAACGGCGCAGAGTTGCCCGGGAAATGCAGCCTCTCGGTTAAGCCCGGTGATCGACTAATCATCCAAACCCCAGGAGGGGGAGGGTGGGGGATTGCAGAGTAATCAAAGCGCCGGGTTGGAATTTAATCGACTTGATTTGAGCAGATGCTGAAGTTCAATCCCTCCCTGGCCGACGCTCTCAGGTAACCACGCAACCCATGAACGCTGGTTTGCCATGGAAAAATCGTCGATAACCACCATCTAGTCCGATCAAGGGCATGGCGCAATTTATTGGCAACAGCCGGATCGTAGGTGTAAACTTGCTTGCATTCAACGCCGGTAAACCCAGGCGCGCACTCTCGCAACAAATTAGGGCAGTTTATCATGAGCATCGAAGAAACCATCAAAGAGCAAATAGATTCTAATAGCATTTTGCTCTATATGAAGGGCAGCCCGGAACAACCCCAATGCGGATTTTCGGCACAGGTCACTCAGGTGCTGATGGCATGTGGCAAACGATTCGCCTTCGTAGATATTCTGAGCAATCCAGAGATTAGAGCGACACTACCCAAAATTTCCAACTGGCCAACATTTCCTCAGCTTTATATCGAGGGGGAACTGGTAGGTGGTTGTGACATTATTAACGAGATGTATGAAAAAGGTGAACTGCAGACGTTGATTGATAACGCCGGTGACACCGAGAAACAGAGCGCCGAATAAATAGTTGCTTTGCTCGAAAGACAACAAGACGCGTATGCACCGTAGCCCGCGGGCAGAGCCACCCATCGACTAATCCACTTCAGGGCTGAATCGGCCAGCCGCCGAGTAGCTGCCACTTATTAACAATCTTACAGAACAGCTCTGCCGTTTTTTCGGCATCGTAGCGTGCCGAATGCGCCTGGTTTTCGTCAAATTCAATTTTCGCTACCTCGCAGGCGCGGGACAATACTGTTTGGCCGTAAGCGAGCCCACTCAGAGTAGCGGTATCAAAACTGGAAAACGGGTGAAATGGATTGCGCTTTAAGTTATGGCGTTTACTGGCGGCGTTAACAAACCCATGATCGAAATGAGCGTTGTGCCCGACCAAGATGGCTCGCTTGCAGCCGTTGGTTTTCATGACGTCCCGCACCAGTTTAAACATGGCCTGGAAGACATCCCTTTCAGTTCGGGCGATGCGCAGAGGGTGATAGGGATCGATGCCGGTAAATCTTAATGCGGCTTCTTCGATGTTGGCCCCTTCGAAAGGAATGATGCGATGGAAGTAAGTTTGATTGATAACAAGTTGGCCGCTGTCATCCATGGCGAGAATGACTGCCGCAATCTCAAGTATCGCATCGGTGTTGGCATTAAAACCCCCGGTCTCCACATCAACCACAACCGGCATGTAGGTGCGAAATCGATTTGCCAGCATAGAGGTCGCCGTGGAATCTGAATCGCTCATTCGGCATCCTCGACGATACGCCAATTTACAGTTTCATTGGCGCGAATCGGGACGACCACGCCTTCTGCAAAGGGGAAATCCTTTGGTGGCTGCCAAGTTGATTTTGATAGTTTCAGTTGCGATTGGTTGCGTGGCAGCCCATAGAAGTCGGCGCCATAGAAACTGGCGAAACCTTCCAGTTTCTCCAAGGCGCCTTGCGCCTCAAAGACTTCAGCGTACAGCTCAATTGCACTCGGGGCTGAGTAAATGCCCGCACAGCCACAATCATTCTCTTTGTTGTGTCGGCTATGCGGGGCCGAATCGGTGCCAAGGAAAAATTTTGGATTGCCACCGGTGGCGGCTTTTATCAATGCTTGCTGATGGGAACTTCGTTTCAACACTGGCAGGCAGAAAAAATGAGGCCTGACCCCTCCGGCTAAAAGATGGTTACGATTATACAGCAGATGATGCACGGTAATGGTGGCGGCCACGCGGTTCGCTTGTTGCAATACAAAATCAACCGCATGGCTCGTGGTGATGTGTTCAAGCACTAACTTGAGTTGTGGAAAACGCTGCAATAATGGCCGTAACACTGTTTCGATAAATTGCTGTTCGCGGTCAAATATATCGACGTCAGTGTCAGTTACCTCGCCATGTATCAGCAGAGGCAGTTCGAGTTCCTCCATCCGCTGTAACACCGGGTACACATTTTCTATCTGGCTGACGCCATTTTCAGAATTAGTGGTCACGCCGGCAGGATAATATTTCACCGCTATGATGGGTTCTGCTGATTTGGCCCTCTCTATTTCTTCGACCTTGAGAGAGTCAGTAAGGTATAAAGTCATGAGTGGCTGAAAATTATTACCAGCTGGTACCGCCGCAAGAATTCGGTCTCGATAGGCAAGCGCCGCGGCGACGGTGGTGACGGGTGGTTCGAGATTAGGCATGACGATGGCGCGCGCAAATGCCCTGGCGCTGTGAGGAACAGTGGTGGTCAGTGCCTCTTCATCGCGCAAATGCAAATGCCAATCGTCTGGCTGGGTGAGGCTTATATAATCAGAACTCATTAGTACAACGCTTTTATGAGAAATTCGTCTATTGTAACGGAATAAAAAAACCAGCTGTATTGCCGATTTAAATTATCACAGCCTGGCTTTTAAAAGCCGGTGTATTACTGTGGATGAAATTGGATGGAACAGGAAGTTCTATGACCATTAGTAAGGGATTATTCTATCGAGGCTGGTTTGCGCTGACATTCTTGGCAGTCTGTCGCCTAGCCAATTCAGAGCCCCTGCTCTATCAAGCCGCGCTACACGAAGCAGGCTGGGAGATTCAGTCTTCGGTTTTTGAATGCCGCCTGGTGCAAAAAATTCCCCAATACGGTGAAGTACAGTTCTTCCATCGGGCGGGGGAGTCGCTTGAGTTTCGCGTGCTTGCCTTCAACGACGTATTTGGAGTGAATGAACTCACCTTAGTTTCGGTTCCTCCGCCTTGGGATTCGCAAAAAGCGGTAAGGGATTTAGGGAGCTTGCATTTTTCTGCGCGCGGTTCGACCCTTTGGCTTGATGCCCGGATGGCGCGAACGCTGATGCAGGAAATGTTGACGGGCATGATGCCAACATTCAATTCGACACCGAATGACGTCAACCGGGAAGCGGTGAT
>JADFOC010000076.1 GCA_022563075.1 Pseudomonadota bacterium | reverse complement strand
CAAATGGATATAAACTCTTCGGCCTGCAACGAGGCGCCGCCTATCAGGCCTCCATCAATATCGGCTTGACTGAATAGATCTTTCGCGTTGGCGCTTTTTACGCTGCCGACATAAATAATTCGTATCACGTCAGCCAATTCTCGATCCAGCTGACGCAGATGTCCACGCAATAGCTGATGTACCTGTTGAGCCTGTTCCGGAGTCGCAGTCTGACCAGTACCAATCGCCCACAGCGGCTCGTAGGCGATTACCGCTCGCTGCAGCGCCTCGACTCCGGCCACTTCGATCACTGCATTCAGCTGACTCAGCACTATCTTATCGGTTAATCCGTTCTGTCTTTGCTCAAGCGATTCACCAACACAGAGTATCGGAATCAATTTGCTGGTCTGAGCAGCCTGGAACTTCAGAGCCACCTGCCGATCGGTTTCACTAAAAATTGCACGCCTTTCCGAATGACCGACGATAACGTAAACGACACCGTATTCGGCCAGCATTGCAGCAGAAATCTCACCGGTAAACGCCCCTTCTGGTTTACTGTATACGTTTTGGGCGCCCAACTTAATGGATCCCGACTTCAACAATTCCGCTGCCAGATCTATATGTATATGGGGTGGACAAACACCAATTTCAACGCCTGTCGATAATTCCGCGCTACCCGCTTCAATGCCTTGCAATAGCTGGATAACCTGTTCCCTGGACCCATGCATCTTCCAATTGCCAACAACCAGATTTCGCCGCATGCTTAAATCAACCTTGAAGCCCTACCATCTTTAAACCAGAGGGCTGGAGAAAACGGGCGCCAATACTAACCAAGTTACGAGGGTGTTGCAACACAATGGCTGGGCTTCAATTAGGGCTGGCGACCTCTGTGGCAACCACTTCCGAAAGCTCCTGAGCGAGCCTGTCTACTAGATCCAAGTCTTCGCCTTCTACCATAACCCGCAACACAGGCTCAGTGCCGGAAGGACGTAATAAAACTCTGCCGTTTTTCCCTAATTGGCTCTCAACATCTGTTACCGCGGACTGAATATTATTATTGGTGGCAATATCGACCGCCGTGCCAATTTTTACATTGATCATCGACTGCGGCAGTTTTCTCATTTTGCTGGTCAAGTCAGCTAATGGCTGTTCGCTATTAACTATCGCTGCCAGCGCCTGCAATGCCGACACAATGCCGTCTCCAGTTGTTGTAACATCTAAACAAATTATGTGCCCCGACGATTCACCACCCAAGTTCCATCCTCGCGCCAACATTTCCTTCATCACGTAGCGATCTCCGACAGCGCTACGCACGAATGGCACGTCCAACGCATCCAGAGCAAGTTCCAATCCCAGATTACTCATCTGCGTTCCCACTACGCCACCGAAATCGATATTTTGACGTCGTCGGTCTCGAGCGATCACATAAAGTATTTCATCTCCGTCTACGATATTGCCGAGATGATTCACCATGATCAGTCGGTCACCATCACCATCGAACGCGATACCCAGATCTGCTTGCTCGGCCAGCACGGTCTCGGCCAGAATTTGTGGCGACGTTGAACCACTATGCTCATTGATATTCAGACCGTCCGGCGAAACTCCTATGGCTTTTACCTTGGCACCAAGTTCTTCAAATACATTGGGTGCAATGTGATATGTAGAGCCATGAGCACAATCAACAACTATTTTTAGGCCATTGAATTTGAGGCTCGATCCAACAGTGCTCTTGCAGAATTCAATGTACCGACCGGCGGCGTCGTTGATACGGGTTGCTTTCCCTAATGATTGAGAGGTGACAGTTGACACAGTTTTTGCCAATTGTTCTTCAATAGCATACTCGACTTCATCTGCAAGTTTGGTCCCTTCACTGGAGAAAAATTTAATGCCATTGTCTTCAAAGGAATTATGTGAAGCACTGATTACGATGCCAGCTTGTGCTCGTAAGGTCCGTGTCAAATAAGCAACCGCTGGTGTCGGCATGGGCCCAAGCAAACTGATATTCACTCCGGCTGCAGTAACTCCCGCTTCCAGCGCTGCCTCAAACATATAGCCGGAAATCCTGGTGTCTTTACCGATAAGAATTTTGTTGTGCCCATTACCTTCGCGGGCGAACACCTTGCCCGCAGCCCAGCCTAGTTTCAACATGAAATCCGGGGTAATTGGTGGGGTGCCGACGGTGCCGCGAATCCCATCCGTACCAAAGTATTTTTTTGTTCTTAATTGCATTTGATGCTCATTGGCTATTTGAATAGGCTGAGTTTACCTTAATTGCGTCGATCGTGGCAGCCACATCGTGGGTCCGAATAATATTGGCCCCACCCAAGAGTGCATAACTTGTAGCTGCGATTGATCCCGCCAATCGCTGATCGACCGGTCTATCGACCACAGTGCCTATCATAGATTTACGCGATATCCCAACCAACAGCGGTAATTCCAACACAGCGAAACGAGGTAAATTTTTGAGTAACTGATAGTTATGTTCGATCGACTTTCCGAATCCGAACCCCGGGTCGATTATGAGGCGATCTCTGCTGATACCATTATCCAAACAAAACCGAACCCTATCGCGTAAGAATGCTAAGACTTCACTTACCACATCTGCATAAGTGAAGTTTTCTTGCATGGTGCCTGGCTCGCCCTGCATGTGCATCAGACAGACTGCTGCACGGCCTTGTTTGACTACATCGACAGTGTGTTCGCCAATTAGAGCGCGAATATCATTTACCAACTCCGCACCTGCGCTGATGGCTGCAGCCATCACCTCAGCAGAGCTGGTATCGATTGAGATACAAATATCTAGATTGCTACGAATCGACTGAATGACAGGAATCACCCGATCTAACTCTGTTTGTGTTGAAACTTTTATGGCACCGGGTCGAGTCGATTCACCACCCACATCGATAAAGGTGGCGCCAGCCTGAACCATGGCTTCAGCTCTGTAGAGCGATTTATCTATATCAATGCGAAATTGCTCGCTACTATTTTTTCTTAAGTCGGAGCCATCGGAAAATGAATCGGGGGTTGCATTGATAATTCCCATACAGACAGGAAAAGACAGATCAATCTTTCTGTCTCCAGCTATAATAGAAAATGCCACTGTGCAACGCTGCGAAAGGATTGGTTGAACTGGAACTAGTGTTCGCTTGCAGGACCACCAATCTTGCTAGAACTATCGATCTCGTCTTTGTCTTTTTTTTTTTTTACTTTAGAGCCACCAGAATCATTGTTGCTGTTATCGGACCAGTCAGCCGGGAGACGTGGCTTCTTACCACTCATAATGTCATCGATCTGATCGGCATCGATTGTCTCGTACTCCATCCACGCATCTTTCATCGCCTCCAACAGCTCCCTGTTACTCTCAAGCAGCTCTTTGGCCCTCTTGTAACATGCGTCGATGATCCTGCGCACTTCTTTATCAATCGCTGTAGCTGTATCGACGGATACCGTTTTTGGCTGCATCGCGACGGATTTACCAAGAAATATTTCGCCCTCTTCCTCGGAGTAGAGCACAGGACCCAGCTCTTCAGATAAACCCCACTTGGTGACCATGTTTCTGGCCATTTCTGTGGCACGCTGAATGTCATTAGAGGCGCCAGTTGTCACGCCATCTTTACCCAGGGTAATCTCTTCGGCAACTCGACCACCGTAAAGACTGCAAATCGAGCTTAAAATGTGTTGCTTGCTCAGAGAATAACGATCTTCCACAGGCAGAAACATGGTAATACCTAATGCTCGCCCGCGGGGAATGATACTAACCTTATAGACCGGATCATGTTCCGGAACTAATCTCCCAACGATGGCGTGACCTGCTTCGTGATACGCCGTATTCAGTTTTTCTTTTTCTGACATGACCATAGATTTACGTTCAGCACCCATCATGATCTTGTCTTTGGCTTTCTCAAATTCATCCATGGTCACCAACCGCAAGCTGCCTCGGGCGGCAATCAATGCAGATTCATTCACCAGATTGGCCAAGTCGGCCCCAGAAAATCCAGGAGTGCCACGCGCAATCACGTTGGCCTTTACGTCGTCGTCGATGGGCACCTTGCGCATATGTACTTTTAGTATTTGTTCGCGACCACGAATGTCAGGCAGACTCACAACCACTTGCCGATCGAAGCGGCCCGGGCGCAATAATGCTGGATCCAGTACATCGGGTCTGTTGGTGGCTGCCATTACGATGACACCATCGTTGGCTTCAAAACCATCCATTTCCACCAGCAATTGATTTAAGGTTTGCTCGAGTTCGTCATCTCCGCCCCCCAAACCAGCACCACGATGCCGACCCACCGCATCAATCTCATCAATAAATATAATGCAGGGAGCTTGTTTCTTGGCCTGCTCAAACATATCTCGAACCCGTGAGGCACCCACACCGACAAACATTTCTACGAAGTCTGATCCGGAAATGGAAAAGAAAGGAACTTTAGCTTCACCGGCTATGGCCCTGGCTAATAGAGTCTTACCGGTACCGGGTTGACCTATCATTAGAATACCTCGAGGGATACGACCTCCAAGGCGTTGGAATTTATCGGGTTCCCGCAAGAACTCAACAAGTTCCTGTACGTCTGCTTTCGCTTCGTCCACCCCAGCAACATCGGCGAAGGTGATTTTGATCTGATCTTCACCCAGCAACTTGGCCTTGCTCTTGCCGAATGACATCGGTCCGCCCTTGCCGCCGGCACCACCGCCCTGCATTTGTCGCATGAAGAAGAAAAACAGCGCGATGATAATTAATATTGGGAAACTGGCTACTAGCAAGTCGGACCAGATGCTTCGCTTCTTCGGTTCATCCGCTTTAATATCTACCCCATATTCCAACAGTTCATCGATCAACTGATCGTCGCCAATTAGCGGAATTCGTGTCCGAAATTGCGAATTGTCGGATCTGATTCCAACAATCTCCACTCCAGCTATCTCCACATAGCGCACTCCGCGTGAGCGCACTTCATTTATAAACTCAGAGTAGTAGATTTCGTCTGGGTTGGTTTCCTGGTTGATATTGCTGAAAACCATCAACAACACACCGGCTATTATCATCCAGAGAATCAGGTTTTTGGCCATGTCATTCAAGGGTTTATCCCCCAATGGGTTAAAGAATTGACGCTGAGAGTAACTGCGGGGAGCTGAGTTTCAGCCAACCACTCTATTCCAACCGGTGCTCCACTGTAACTGTAATTCTAATGTTTACACAATATTTTGCACGTAAATTCAATCCTGCGGGTGAAATCCGCCTGAAATTAGGTATATTTCGCTCGATCTCGCCCTGGAAGCGTCAGGTTTTCTGACTTTGACGCTGCTAAAGCTGTGCCGTAACTCTTGCTGAAAAGCTTCAAAGCCCTCGCCATGGAACACTTTTACCAAGAAATACGCGCCTGGTTTAAGTGTAGATCTTGCCATATCCAGCGCCAGCTCGGCCAGATACATGACCCTGGGTTGATCTATAGCCTTCACTCCACTCATATTTGGGGCCATATCTGAGATTACAAGGTCCGCAGCATCACTTTTCAAGCGCCTCAGCAGTCCATCCAGGACAGTTTGCTCGGTGAAATCTCCCTGCACAAACTCCACGCCAACTATGCTATCCATGGGTAAAATGTCAGTGGCCAGCACTCTGCCTTTTGCGCCCACTAATTCCGCCGCCACTTGGGACCAACCGCCTGGAGCAGCACCCAAATCCACCACGGTCATGCCGGCACGAATTAAATTGTCCTGGTCTTGAATTTCCAACAATTTAAAACTGGCGCGGGAGCGGTAGCCTTCTTGCTGACTGCGTTTTACGTAAGAATCTTCGAAATGCTCCCGCAGCCACCGTTTGCTGCTCTTGGAACGAGCCATGGTTAATCCTTATCCACTATTTAATCTGAATTCGATCAATTACATCGTGCTAGAATCCGCTTCCATTTTGTTTACAGACTCCCAGGTCAATGACTTTAAGCAGCGCCGCTAGAAAACAATTCAGGACCATCGGTCACCAGCTGAAACCGATCGTGATCATCGCGCAAAAAGGCATGACCGAAAATATCAAAGCCGAAATAGATCGCGCACTCAATGATCATGAACTGATCAAAATCAAGCTCGTCGTTTCCAGCAAAGCCGAAAAGAAGGCGCTAGCAGAGTCAATTTGTGCCGAATTTAGTGCCGAGTGCATACAAAGTATTGGACAGGTTTTGCTGCTGTATAAGGCCACCAAAAATCAGGATCTGCGTTGGTCTAATTTGCTTCGAAATCGCTCGTAGCCAATCTAACCAGAAAACAAGTTAGATGAGTTTGACAGAATTGATTTCAAACTCCAAATCACCGCCAGGTGCATTAACCACAACTTCATCACCTTCCTGCTTGCCCATCATGGCACGCGCTATGGGCGAGATAACCGAGATCTTGCCAGCAGGCACATCGGCCTCATCTTCACCAACTATTTGATAGGTTACGGATTTTTCCGTATCGAGATTGATCAGGGTGATGGTGCTGCCAAAAATCACGCGTCCGGTCGCTTCAATCTTGGTGATATCAATCACCTCTGCAACGGACAGTTTATTCTCGATTTCGGTAATGCGACCTTCACAAAAACTTTGTTGTTCGCGCGCGGCATGATACTCCGCATTTTCCTTGAGATCGCCGTGTGCCCTCGCTTCGGCGATAGCGCTAGATATTTTCGGTCGCACTACAGACTTCAACTCGGTGAGTTCTTTGCGCAGGCTGTCCGCGCCTTCGACTGTCATGGGTACTTTATGCATAAATAACCTTGGCTTCGATCTTGATTATGCTACTCGCGCTAAGACCGAATCTCCGACCGGATTAATGCAGGTCGGCGTGCAGTTGCTGAATCGTGTAAACAGACATGGAATTGCCAAAAGCCAGCGCTTCGCAAACTGCGAGAGCACCAGCAATAGTTGTGGTACAGAATACGTCGTGCCGTAACGCGGTGCGTCTGATCAGAGAAGAGTCCGAGATAGCCTGCTTCCCTTCCGTTGTATTAAAAACCATCTGAATCTCATCATTTTTTAGCATATCAACTATGTGAGGTCTACCTTCTGCCACCTTATTTACCCCGGTGACAGGTATACCGGCGTCTTCTATTACTTTCGCAGTCCCATGAGTGGCTATCAGGGCATAGCCCAAAGCCTTCAATTTCTGCGCGACTTCAACCACGAAGGGCTTATCAGGATCTCGAACGCTGATGAAGACATTGCCGCCGCGGGCAAATACTTCTCCCGCACCCATCTGCGCCTTGGCGTAGGCTTCCGCGAAGGTCTTGCCTACTCCCATCACCTCACCGGTCGACTTCATCTCCGGACCGAGGATGGGATCTACGCCAGGGAACTTGTTGAATGGGAACACGGCTTCCTTAACGGCATAGGTCTGCGGAATTATCTCTCTGGTAAAATCCTGATCCTCCAGTTTTGTACCAATCATACAACGAGCAGCGATTTTTGCCAGCGAGCGCCCAATGCATTTTGAGACAAAGGGTACGGTACGAGAAGCTCGAGGGTTTACTTCGATGATGTAAATTTCTCCATCCTGGTAGGCGAGCTGAGTATTCATCAATCCAATCACACCTAATTCCATAGCCAGACTGGACACCTGTTCCCGAATCTTGTCCTGCACTTCATGTGGCAAATTGTAGGGTGGTAACGAACAGGCCGAATCTCCGGAATGGATACCGGCCTGTTCGATATGTTGCATGATCGCACCTACCACCACTCGCTCGCCGTCACTGACCAGATCTACGTCGATCTCGATAGCCGAACTCAAAAAATAATCCAGTAATACCGGACTCTCTTTAGAGACCTTGACCGCTTCATGCATGTAGCGCTTCAGCTCTTTTTCGTTGTAGACAATTTCCATGGCGCGACCGCCCAGCACATAGGAAGGGCGCACCACCAGTGGAAAGGAGAGGCTATGAGCTGCGTCGATGCTCTCCTCCACACTGCGCACGATACAGTTTGGCGGTTGTTTAAGTCCCAGTTTTTGGATCAAGTGCTGAAATCGTTCACGATCTTCCGCTCGATCAATCGCGTCGGGCGACGTACCAATTATAGGCACACCTGCATCGGCGAGACGCTTGACCAGATTCAGTGGCGTTTGACCACCAAACTGCACGATGACCCCTTCTGGTTTTTCAAGCTCGGCGATTTCTATGACATCCTCGAAGGTCAACGGTTCAAAATAGAGTCGATCGGAAATGTTGAAATCCGTCGAAACCGTTTCTGGATTGCAATTTACCATGATGGTTTCGTAGCCATCTTCGCGCATGGCCAGTGCCGCATGTACACAGCAATAATCGAATTCAATGCCCTGACCGATGCGATTTGGTCCGCCACCCAACACCATGATTTTCTTACGGTCAGTTGGATCGGCCTCGCATTCCTCTTCATAAGTGGAGTACATATAGGCAGTTGCAGATACAAACTCGGCAGCGCAGGTATCGACGCGTTTGTATACGGGCCTAATACCGAGCTTATGCCGGGCCTGCTGTACGTCGAGTTCGCTGACACCGAGCAGTTGCGACAGCCGCAAATCTGAAAAACCCATGCGTTTAAGGCGAAACATCTCAGCGTTGTCTAAATTTGCGAGCAACTGCTTGGCAACGGAATTCTCCGTATTGATCACATCTTCGATCTGAATCAGAAACCAGGGGTCTATGCCAGTGAGCTCAGCCACCGTGTTGACCGACCAACCCTCTCTAAAAGCATCGGCGATATACCAGATTCGCTGGGCGCCAGGTTCAGTGAG
>JADFOC010000075.1 GCA_022563075.1 Pseudomonadota bacterium | reverse complement strand
CGTCAGCGCGCCACCCTGGTCGATGCCGGCCGGGCCGCGGAGTCGGTAGCGCCAGGCTTCGGCGATGAAATATTCGCAGGTGGGGACAAGGACAGGGACGATGCCGGTGATACCGTTTACCTGACCGCGGTGGATCGATGGGGCAATGCGGTGAGCTGGATTCAGAGTAATTTTGCCGGTTTCGGTTCCGGACTGCTCGATGCCGAGACGGGGATCCTGTTACACAATCGGGGTGCCCTGTTCTCGCTGCAGTCCGGCCACCCCAATGAAGTAGGCCCGGGGAAACGTCCCTATCACACACTGTCACCACTCATGGCTCTGTATGAGGATGGTGGCTTTGCATTTACCATGGGCACGCCGGGCGGCGACAGTCAGACCCAGTCGCTACTGCAGATCGTGAACAACATGCTGCTATTCGGCATGACACCGCAGCAGGCAATAGAAGCGCCGCGTTTTCGTTCTTCCGGCGGGCTAGCGGTTGCCATCGAGGATCGGGTTGCGCCCGAGGCGCTGGTCGGGCTCGAAGCACGGGGCCACAATCTCCGAGTCATCGCCGGCTGGACCGCGACATTTGGTGGCGCACAGATGATCTTCTATGATCCAGCCACGAAGGTGCTCACGGCGGCCGCCGACCCGCGCCGCGAAGCCTATTCTCTCGCCTATTAGATCCTTACTCAAAGCGATCGAGCGATCGAGAAACCCATTATCGAACACAGAAACGAAGCTGGAACAGTGATGGCTGCGACGAAAATACGGAACACCCTGATCGCGATCTTAGGTGCCTGTGTGTTGCTGGCATGCGCACCACAAGGCGAGGATTCGGTGCCGAGGGCCAGTCTGACTCTGGATGAAGTCACCATCGGCGAATTGCAAGGGATGATGCAGGCGGGTGACCTGAGCTCCGTGCAGTTGGTGGACTACTATATCGATCGTATCGCACAGCTGGACCCGCAGCTGAATTCCATATTGGAGATCAATCCCGACGTTCACGAGATCGCACGGGCCCTCGATGCGGAACGTCTCGGCGGCCAGATTCGATCGGCGCTCCACGGCATACCGGTACTGTTGAAGGACAATATCGACACCGCCGACAACATGCACACAACCGCCGGCAGCCTGGCATTGCTGGATTCGCCCACACCCGCCGAGGATGCTTTTCTGGTCCGGCGTCTGCGAGCGGCCGGTGCCATTATCCTCGGTAAGACCAATCTCAGCGAATGGGCGAACTTTCGCTCCACCAGTTCATCCAGTGGCTGGTCCGGACGCGGTGGGCAAACTCATAATCCCTACCTGCTGGATCGTTCACCCTGCGGTTCCAGTTCCGGCTCGGGGGTCGCTGTCGCGGCTAACCTGACCGTGCTTGCCGTTGGCACCGAAACCGATGGCTCCGTGGTTTGTCCGGCGGCATTCAACGGCATTGTCGGCATCAAACCAAGCCTGGGTCTGATCTCACGTAGCGGCATCATACCCATTGCTCATTCTCAGGATACTGCGGGGCCGATGGCACGCACCCTTACCGATGCCACGCTGTTGCTCAATGCCATGGTAGGTGTCGATAGCAACGATGCCATCACTACTGTGCCGGGCAACAACGGCATCGGCGATTACACGCAGTTCCTTCGAGACGACGGTTTGATGGGAACCCGCATCGGTGTCGTGCGACAACTATTTAATGATAGCCCGGCGCTAAATGATTTAATGGAAATGCAACTGGAGATTCTCAGGGCAGGGGGTGCCACGCTTATCGATGTTGAATTTGAATTCATGACTGAATTGAATGATGCGGAAAACGAAGTGTTGCTCTACGAATTCAAGACCGACCTCAATCAATATCTTGAGAACAGGGGTGGAGAGATGCGGTCATTGCAGGACCTGATTCGGTTTAATCAGGACCACGCAGAACAGGAAATGCGCTACTTCGGCCAGGAACTGTTTGCCCAGGCCCAGGCCAAAGGCGACTTGTCTGAAGCGGCCTATCTCAGTGCGCTGCGAACCGCAAAAGAACTGTCACAGGCCAAGGGCATTGACGCCCTCATCGCCGCCCTGCAACTGGATGCATTCGTCGCACCCAGCAACGACGTCGCCTGGCTGATTGACCTGATCGGCGGCGACGGCGGTGATTACATTCCCAGTTCGACACTGGCGGCGGTTGCCGGCTATCCGAGCATCACCGTGCCAGCCGGATTCATCAAGGACTTGCCTATCGGCATATTATTCTTCGGCCCCGCCTTTTCCGAGCCAGCTCTGATTGCGATTGCCTACGACTACGAACAACGCAGCCAGGCCCGGCAGCCACCGGCGTTTCTCGAAACCTACAAATAACTGGAGCGACAAGCCTGGGATGAGAAGACTCTGTTAGAGCGGCATGCAGCTATGACCTCGCCGTTCTCGCGCATCCATGTGCTCAACGGCACCTGAACTTCCTGATCAATGGATGCAAAGGCTGACGGCGTACAGCCGCATTAATGAGACCAAACCGAGTGCCAATATTTCAGTATCAGATCGATCTTTAGTTGGATCCTTCATGCAGGCTCTGACCGAACAGGAAATGGAAAAGCTAAAGGCCATTAAAGGGACCGGTGGGATTAAATTTTTGTCAGTCACCAGTTTGGCTAAAAAGCACTCTTTGTTTTTTACCCTTTAGATAAATCGGTCCTCTTTTCCTCCGAGTTTATTTCTAAATAGAATTCTAATTGCAGTGGTGAAATAATTTCTCAACATAAGTCGTTCATAGTCTAAGTAGATTAAAAATGCTCGGTGAAAATTATGGGGGAGGATTCACAGTTACCGTCCCACGTTGTACCGTACTCGCAGTGTACTAATGGCTTCGTCATAGCGAGATTGTTCTTGATCGGTGGGCTTTTCGATATTTTCATCCCAGTTTATGTGCCAATTGCAGCGATCACTACTGCTACTGTGCTTCTGCAGGCCGCCACGAATAGTAAGAATTCTGAGCCCATGCTTTAAGAATTCAGTGTATATGGTGCTTCTTAGTTCGTCTTCAGTTATTACTTGACGCTGCATGTTATTTCCGTGAATGTGTCCCGGTTATACTGCAATAATACACATTTGCTTACCAGAGATCCCTTCATCGGTGAATGGATCTATTCCATTTATTGCGTGATTGCCATGTCAGCCGGCAACCACGCGAAAGCGATAGCCTGTCATGCCCGGCACCTAAAAATTCCCGCGACCATCGTCATGCCGAGAAATACACCCCTGGAAATGCTGGCGGTCGTGCCTGATCTCAAGGCGATAATTGTACCCATAGATGGCGGCGGAGTCTGGGGGTCAAATCTTGCGTTTTAGCACTTCCGATTTTCATCGCTAACACGCACCACCTGACCCCGTGATTTTATTCTTTTATAATGGTCACACGCCGGAATAGCTCAGTTGGTAGAGCAGTTGCTTCGTAAGCAATTGGTCGGAGGTTCAAGTCCTCTTTCCGGCACCAATAAAAGCGATGGATCGGCGTAAATTTCTCAAAGGTGCAGCGCAAACAGCCGCCGTGAGTGTTGCCGCCATAACGGGTCGAACTCAATCGGCCGATGCGCAGGAAGCTAGTGACGATGACCATGATCATCCCCCCGTCCCATTCCTTTCATCAGGGATAATTTGGACTCCAATGGCGGTGCATGGAATTACCGAAAGGAGAAATATCCGGGCTAAGCATGTGGTTTATCAGTCATCGCCAATAAGTCAACAATGCTATCTATCAACCATTGGCACTCTTGATCGGAATTGGCGGATTTTCCCCATAGGATGTGGAACTTGTTTTTTTCGATTTTGGATGGGAAAGGATAAATGCACAATTTGGACTGCTGGCTACACTGAGTGGCGACTCTCTCGGAAACGGTTGCGATCAAATCAGAATTTTCGACAATGAATGGAACGATGAGAAAGCTCTGTACCGTGAGATAAATTTCCCGTTTCAGTGAATTTTTCTTAAGCACCTGGTCTACCATCTTCTCACCCTCGCCCTTAGACGTGATGTAAATATGCTGAAGTTCGGCATACTTCTTCAGTGTGAGATTTTTATTAGGTTGATGTAAGGCGTTATTCCTGCCCACAATAACGGCCATATCTTCACTGAAAAGCAGTTTTCTGAAAATTTTCTTTGGGTGAATATTTTCAGAACTGATGGCGAAATCAACCCTGCCACCTTCGATGTAGTCGATTGTCTCATTGGGGGGGATAGGTCTCATCTCGAGGCGCATCTGAGGCGCTGTCTTTCTTAAAAACCGGATCAGCTCGGGCAATATTGTAAATGCACTGAAATCTGAACCGCCTATTACAAATGTTCTTGTGCTAGAAGTGGGATCAAATTCCTGCGGAACTATTATCGCCTCCCTTACTGAATTCAAACACTCGATGATATTCGATTCGATGCTCAGTGCTCGCTTAGTAGGCATCATGCCCTTGGATGAACGCACGAATAGCTCATCGTGGAATAGCTCTCGCAGTCGTTTAAGCGAACTGCTTAAAGAAGATTGAGCAATGCCCAGGCGAACTGCTGCTCTGGTGACATTGCGCTCGATGTACAGTGCTTCGAACACCTTGAGCAAATTGAGGTCAACATTAGAAAGGTTCATCGGATCCTGGTCTGCTTAGGCGTCCTGATTCGAGTAGCTCTGCTATCGATTGCAATAACAATTATTTGCCTTATCAATTACTATTATCGATTGTATAGATGATAATACTAATTAGATATTATATATATTGATAATAATTTGAATAGCCATTATCGTTCTTCTGCAGGTAAAATATTAGCAAGGGCCGATTTCATCTGGCAATTTACATACTCAGATTCTGGGGCAGTAGAAATTATTAGCGAATCTCTTATTGATCAGGGGCCAAGCATGAACAATTTATTATCGGAGATATCAGGTAAACATGAAAAAAGTAAGCATCGCTAGCTGGAATGAAATTGAAGACCGCAAGCCGGCCTACGCACTTCTCGCCAATGTAGATCTTGTGATCGTACGCTATGAAGACAAGGTCTCTGTCATGTATGGTCGATGCGCGCATCGCGGGGCATTGATGGCTGATGGCACGATCGTTGGTGACAACATTATCTGTGGTGTGCATGGATGGGATTATTTGTTCGAGACCGGAGTCAGTGAATACAATAACTCGGAGCGCCTGCATAAATTCTCGGCCTGGCTTGAAGATGACTCGGTGTGGGTTGATGAAGAAGAAATAGCCGCCTGGGAAAAGGAAAATCCCCAGCCTTACAAGCGCGATTCCTATCAGGGCCTGTACCAGGATCCTGGTGGGACACCGGATGAGCCCCACGTCAAATTCATCCGCAGTCTGGCAAGTGATGGCTTGTCCAAATTAGGCCACCATGGGCCTATGGGTGCAATGGGCGTCTCCAGGCGAAAGCTCCCCAGTGTTGGGATGACATACAATTCAACGTCGCGCAGTTGGCCGAGAGACCTCTGCTGGATGATAATGAGGTAGGTACCAATCTGGTTATTGGACCGAATGCGCAAAAACCCCTGAAGTTAGATCTCCCGCTCTTCGTTTCGGATATGAGCTTTGGCGCGTTATCTGAAGAAGCGAAGATCGCTTTGGCCCAGGGAGCCGAGCAAGCCGGTACCGGTATCTGTTCGGGTGAAGGGGGCATGTTAAGCGAAGAGCAGGAAGCCAATTCTCGTTATTTTTATGAACTTGCCTCCGCGCGTTTCGGCTTCGCCTGGGACAAGGTACAAAAATGCCAGGCTTTTCACTTCAAGGGTGGTCAGGGTGCGAAGACCGGCACCGGTGGTCACCTGCCTGGTAAGAAGGTGAGCGCTAAGATTGCGAATGTGCGAGGCTTGAATCCCGGGGAAGATGCCATTTCACCGGCAACATTTCCAGATTGGAATTCACTGCAGCAGTTCAAGGACTTTGCCGCCGAGGTCAGGGAAAAAACTGGCGGTATCCCGGTTGGCTATAAATTGTCGGCTCAAAAAATTGAGAAAGACATCGATGCGGCGCTGGAAATAGGTGTGGATTATATCATCCTGGATGGTCGCGGAGGCGGCACCGGTGCTGCTCCACTGATTTTCAGGGATAATATCTCGGTACCCACGATTCCAGCTCTGGCGCGCGCGCGCCTACACCTGGATAGATCTGGCAATAACGACATTACCCTTATCATCACCGGCGGATTGAGGGTTCCCGAGGATTTTGCCAAGGCTCTGGCCCTGGGTGCGGATGGTGTCGCGCTATCAAATGCGGCGCTGCAGGCCATTGGTTGTCTGGGAATGCGAGCCTGCAACTCAAACGCCTGCCCGGTAGGCATCGCCACTCAGCGAGAGGATCTTCGGGCACGATTGATCGTGGAGGAAGCTGCTAGTCGCCTGCAACGGTTCTTCCATGCCAGCGTCGAACTGATGAGCATCCTGGCACGAGCCTGCGGTCATACTCACCTGAATCAATTTTGTCTCGATGATCTGACAACATTCAAGACGGAGATGTCTGACTTGACCGGTATTGACTACGGTGGTGTCAAAGGCAGGTAGACGAAAGCGTGGAAAATGGAACAATAGTTCAAGTTGTGCGTATGCCATTATTGCTAGCAGTATAGGCATTGACTGTCAGATTTATTTTGGGGCTATCCAGGTCTGGGCTTGAATGCTTTGAAAATGGTCTACGGAGAAAAATATGCCAGATGACAACAAGGTGGGAGCTACCAATACCGAGTGGCACAAAGTTGCCGAGATTAATGAACTCGATGAAGGCCGAATTAAAACGGTTACTGCGGGGGTAAGAGCGCTATGCCTGGTGCACTATCAAGGTGAATTTGTTGCCATGGAAAACCGTTGCCCGCACCAGGGAGGTCCATTGGGTGAAGGATCGATCGAGCCAGGTGTCGAGGATAAGTGCTGGATTCGATGCCCCTGGCACGGCTGGGATTTCGATCCTCTGACCGGAAGATCACCCGGTGCGCATGACGACGGGCAGGAGATATTCCCAGTTGAATCAAGGGAAGATGGAATTTATGTAGGTATTGAAACGACGGCTGAGGCCGCGGTCACAGTCGCCGACATAATGGTCCAAACCATGACCAACTGGGGAGTGAAGTATGTGTTCGGAATTGTCGGTCATTCGAACCTCGGTCTGGCGGAGGCATTGCGCAATGAAGAAGTAAAAGGAAGGCTGACTTTCATCGGCGTGAGACACGAGGGGGCCGCCGCATTCGCCGCTTCCGGCTATGCGAAATTGACAGGACTGCCGGCAGCTTGTCTGGGCATTGCGGGTCCTGGAGCGACTAATCTCCTCACTGGCTTATGGGATGCCAAGGTGGACCGGGCTCCGGTGCTGGCGCTGACTGGGCAAGTTGACACCCAGGTGCTTGGGCCGGGTGCTTTCCAGGAGATTGATCTGCGGAGCGCGTTCGAATCGGTCAGCACATTCAATCAAACCGTATTACACACCTCACGACATGCCGAATTAATGTCCCTGGCTCTCAAAAACGCCATTATAAATCGTGATGTCGCCAACCTTATATTTCCTGACGAAGTGCAGGTTCTCCCGGCTAAAGAAAATGACGTGCCCGGTACTCCCGAAGGCCGACTGGGGTCGCCGTTGATTACTCCCGATGCCCTTGCGCTTAGCCAGGCACTCGAGCTTATCGGTCAAGCGCAACGACCATTGATAATTGTTGGTTACGGTGCGCGCGATGCCATGGATGACATCATCGAGCTGGCTAAACGTCTGCGCTGTGCGGTGGTTACGACCTTTAAGGCAAAGGGTCAAATGCCCGACGATCATGCGTTAGCGGCAGGGGTCCTGGGCCGGTCTGGCACACCGATTGCCAGCTGGTTTATGAATGAGTGCGATTTGCAATTGGTATTCGGCGCTTCGTTCTCAAATCATACCGGCATTGAAAAGAAGAAGACTACGATACAGATTGATTTCGATCGCATGACTTTAGGAAAGTTTCACGCGGTTGAAGTTCCTGTCTGGGGTGAAATAGGCCTAACGGTAAATCATTTTCTGCAGCAACTTCCTGATCAATTGAGGGGTGTGGATCAATCCTCCGAGTTGGCGCAGCGATGGCGCTTGTGGCGAACCGAGAAACAGAGTCGCCGCCAGGATGACAGGGGCAATGGACTGAATTCTGCCGGTATTTTCGAAGTGTTATCCAAGCTGGTGCCGGGAAATGCCATTATCGCCGTGGATGTTGGTAATAACACCTATAGTTTTGGCAGATATTTTGAGACTAAAGGCAAACAGCGCGTTTTGATGTCCGGATATTTAGGCTCGATTGGTTTCTCGTTTCCTGCAGCAATGGGTGCCTGGGCAGCCACGCAATGTGAGAAGGATTATCAAGGTAGGCCGGTTTTTTCAGTCTCGGGTGATGGTGGTTTTGGTCAGTACCTGGCCGATTTTACCACCGCCGTGAAATACAAGATGAATATCACACATATTCTATTAAACAATTCGGAATTAGGGAAAATATCCAAAGAGCAGATGGCAGGAAATTGGGAAGTATGGCAAACCTCGCTGCATAATCCGAGCTTTGCCGAGTTTGCAGAGATTTGTGGTGGCCGAGGCATAAAGGTGACAAAGATAGAAGATCTGGAACCGGCGATCATCGACGCCGCGAACTATCAAGGTCCCAGCATCGTAGAAATCATCGCCGATGTTCAGTTAATATAGTTCGGCCTACAAGCTTTGCAACATCGCATGCGTTGCTGGCATAAAATCATCCGGGGATCAATGCGCCGCGCTGGAAATATTGCTATTTCCATCCGGTAATGCCATGGCAGTCAGGG
>JADFOC010000074.1 GCA_022563075.1 Pseudomonadota bacterium | reverse complement strand
ATCAACAGAATCCGTGAGCTTCGGCTGAAGGGTACGCTCTACAGCGCAATGCTGCACGATCCTGTCATCAAAGGCTACCCAGTCGGTGATATAGCGGAAAGTTTCAATGCTATCGCTCAGGCGGCTCCCCGGTTGGCCTACAACCCATCCTTCATGACATCCTATATGCGCCGACACCTTGCCCAGGGCAAGGCCTTCGGCAAAGGCCGACTGGTAGGAGACATAAATACAGTTGTTCACCAGCTTGAGCGTGTTGCCCGAGCCCACCGGCCCAACATGGCGGATCTTCGAGGCATAGCATTCGAGCACCGGCAAGGCACGCTGGAAAGTGGCTTCATCACCGCCCACGCCTTATCCAATCAAACCAACTACGTTTCGGCAACTGGTAATCACGTAGCCAGCGCTGATTTGCCGGTAGACTCAGAAACCCCGGCCTGGAGTCTATTGACCGCCATCGATGTTTTGAGCGACAGCCCGGTAACGGCCATCGCCATGGTGGGCGATTCCATTACCGATGGTTGGGGATCCACCACCAGCGGCAATCAACGCTGGCCCAATCATTTCGCACGACGCTTACTGGCGGATAACAGCAGCAGTAAATTTGCCGTGGTAAATGCCGGGATTAGCGGTAATCAGGTGACCAGGGGGGGTAATACACTGTTTGGCCAGAACTTGCAGGCCAGGTTTGAGCGCGACGTGCTGGCGCTGAGCAATGTAAGCCACATGGTATTAATGGAAGGAATCAATGACCTCGGCATGAAGTCCAGTGCCGCCAACAGGGTTTCCGCCGCTGAAGTCATCGCCGGCTACCAGCAGCTCATCAGCAGAGCTCACGCCCGAGGCATTAAGATCATCGGCGCCACCCTCACCCCCTATGAGGGTGCCGCCTATTTCACGCCTGCCGGTGAAATAGTGCGACAAGCCATCAACGATTTCATTCGCAATAGCGGTGCCTTCGATGGTGTTATCGATTTCGAAAAAGCGGTGCAGGACCCGGACAATCCATCACGCATCTTGCCAGCGTTCACCGAAGATAACCTGCACCCCAACGATATTGGCTACCAAGCCATGGCCGATGCTATCGATTTAGATCTTTTCAAATAGCCTTTAATAAATCGAGAGAGAGGGAGCATACCCCTTAAGATAGATTCCCGCGGATCGCGTTAATTTGCAGCAGCAAATTCACTGCGGAATCGAAGTAGTGATCACCGGACCCATGCCGGTGATCTGAACGGTTACCTCTTCATCCTTGGCCATGTCGTAGTGATGGCCGAAGGGTGGTTCATAGATGAATGTACCTTGCTCCACACGCTGCATGTTGTCGGGATCGTAGACGTCGGCAGCAGGGCCCGTGGACACCCACCAGGTTCCTTTTAACACGGTAATGTATCGAGCCTGATCGTGAAAATGGGGGCGGCTTCCGCGACCGGGAGCGAAGGTGATCTGGATGACGTAGAGCCCCGGTTTACTGGAATCCCCGTAAATGGCTACCGACCGACTGCCTTCGGCAGGCTTCTGCTGTGCTGGGCTGGCGATCATGAAACCATGCTCATCTGGTTCCACAACCTGTCCCGATACTGACTGCATACCGAGGAGTAGCACTCCAAGCATGCAGAGCGCCCATGGAACGACTCGTCTATTTGTCATTTTTTTCTCCTCGTACCCGATTGATGATGTACCGCAACCCCACTACCAGGACCGAAAACGGCGGCCGCGTTGCGGCTTAAAGATAGCATGTTTTCCTTCGATATTTACTCCTAGTGAGCGTTACCAACCTGCCCTGCATCCCAACCGGGTAGCGCCATCGTGGTTAAGCTGCTACCAGTTTGTAACAAGATGAACTGATGCCCTGCATGCACATAAGTCATCATGCCGTAGCGTACAGAATTGGGTATTTCAATCTTACCAATCTGTTCCCCGGTGCGTTTGTCCACCGCGAACAACGTCGGCGTGCCATCGCTGCTCTGTGAGGCGTACATCAGCATGGTATCTGTTACCGTCATTACTGCATGACTACCGGTACCGGTGTTGCCGAGTTCGATACCTGCCAGGGCCGGATTGTCGGTGTAGCGAACCGGTGTTTCACCAACTGGGATATACCACAGATGCTCGCCGGTGTTCAGATCGATCGCGGTAATCTTACTGTATGGAGGTTTGAACAATGGAATGCCGGCCGGATGCCGCGGACTGCCGCGACCACGCCCAACGGCATACTGGGCAAACGTGGTACCGGTCGGCGCTGCGTAACGCGTGTCTGCTTCCTCTCCAGGTACCATGGTTCTGGAAGAGCAGTTCTTCACCGAGGTCACATAGACGATACCACTGTGAGGATCGGCCACCGCAGGTCCATTGATATTGGTGCCACCGACATCGCCAGGACACCATAAAGCACCGAGCTTGCCTTCGTCATTGTCCCGATGCAGCGGTGGCTGAAAGAAAGGACCGTACTCAAAATTGGCGAGAGCCTCAATGGCTTGCTGGCGCAACTCGGGGGTGAAATCAACCAACTCATCCAGAGTTACCTCCTGCATGCTGTAAGCGGCAGGCTTGGTTGGATGCGGTTGTGTGGTAGAGAGCTGCTCACCTGGAATCTTCGAGGCCGGAACCGGTCGTTCAACAATCGGCCATAAAGGCTCGCCGGTTTCTCGATTGAAGACATACAGGTAAGCCTGCTTGGTGGCCTGAGCGATAGCAGGCACATCGCGGCCATCGATGGTTACATCCAACAGAATTGGCGCGGTGGGCGTGTCATAGTTCCAGATATCATGATGCACCATCTGAAAATGCCAGGCGCGCTCGCCGGTCTGAGCATTGAGTGCGATCAGGCTGGTGCTGAACAGATTGTCACCCGGACGAAAACCACCGTAGAAATCTAAGGTAGCGCCGTTGGTCGGCACATAGACCAGATCTAATTCGAGATCGGCAGACAGCGGGGCCCAGGAAGAGACATCGCCGGTCCATTGCCAGGCATCGTTCTCCCAGGTCTCGTGCCCGTATTCACCGGGACCCGGAATTACATTGAATTTCCATTTGAATTCACCGGTCTTGGCATCATAGGCGAGAATGTCACCGGGGATGTTTTCGATGCGAGACTGGTTGTAGCCCTGCTCGGCCGAATTACCCACCACCACCGTCCCATTGACCACGATGGGTGGTGAAGAGGAAGTGATGTATCCGGTTTCAAGGGGGATACCCGCATAGGGATCGTAGGGATGACCCAGGTCGGCTAGCAGATCTACTACGCCCGTTGCCGGGAACCCATCTACCGGTATCTGGCCGCCAAATCCTGGCAGTGGGGAACAGGTTTCAAGATCCAGCGCGGTGAGGAAAAACGCCGGTGAAGTGATGTAGATAACTTTCTTGCCATCGACTTCGGCGATGGCGACTCCCTTACCGTAGTCCTTACGCATGGAGTACTCATACCTAAATGTATTTGGCTCTCGATAGGAACAGATTGTTTCACCAGTACCGGCATCGGCAACAATGACGTGACGTCGTGGACCGGCGACGAATACCAGCTTGCCATCGACGTAACTTGGCGTTGCTCGGCCACTGGAGGCGTCGAAGCTAGCCCCATTCCAGACCCAGGCGGTTTCTAACTGGGCAAAATTGGAGGCATCAATCTTGTTCGCTTCGGAGTAACGCGTGTGCGCGTAGTCGCTCCCCAGAGTCAACCATTCCACCGTATCCTGGGCACTGGCGCTGGTTGCACAGAGACCACTCAACAGACCGGCTAGCAGTGTCATCGCACTGACTGCTTTTATTTTCATTACGGGAATCCTCAATTGATGGAGTAATTATCTCAGTAGCGCTGGCATGCATGGAAAACTACGAAGATAGTACAAAAATTCTTCTGCGATCAGCCGCTTAGGTAACCGTCGAAAGCAGAGGGTCAGGCAGAATAACGCAGTTGAAAATCCAAGTCTATACGCAACATGTGACGGTTCTATACGCCCCAGCAGGCCTAAAAAAGCCCGCCTAACTGCACGCGGCGGGCTTGACTGGCTTCTAACAATTGCAGGAATACGACGCCCGGCCACGCATCAATGGTCATCGCCGCCGGCGACAATCGCACCTGGCAGGGCCATGGCGGTTAACCGAGGTCCAGTCTGCAACATCAGATATTGGTGACCGTCGTGGACATAAGTCATCATGCCATAGCGACTCAGGGCCGACGTTTCCACCCGCGCCAATTCTTCGCCAGTGGTCTTGTCCACGGCAAATAGATGAGGCGTGCCGTCACCGATAGCCCCAGAGTAGATCAACATATTCTCGGTCACTACCATGGTGGCCTTAGCGCCACTGCCGGTGTTGCCAATATCCACACCCTGCAGCAGGGGATGATTCGCGATCGCGTCGGGAGTCTCGCCGATCGGGATCGTCCACAGGTTGTCACCGGTATGCATGTCGATAGCAACGATTTTGCTGTAGGGCGGTTTGGTAATTGGAATTCCCTGAATCCTGCCAGGAGAAGTACTGCGCACCACGGCGTAGTCGGCAAAGGTGGTTCCAGTTGGCTGTTCCCAACGCAAGTCTGCTTCCGCGCCTGGGCCGATGATCCGTGCGGTACAACCGGTACTTGAGGTGACATACAAAATCCCATGCTCAGGGTCTGCCGCTGCCGGGCCGTTGATATTGGCTCCGCCGCCACCACCAGGACACCACAATGCCGCTGTTTTACCCAGTGCATTGTCATAATGCAGTGGTGGATTGAACAGCGGACCTATCTCAAAATCTGCCACCGCCTCAATCGCTAACTGTCGCAACTGGGGGGTGAAATCCACCAGGTCATTAATAGAAAGACCCTGCAATTCAAAAGCTACCGGTTTGGTGGGGAATGGCTGGGTCAAAGACAGTTTCTCACCAGGTACCCTCGAGGCGGGCACCGGCCTCTCCACGATTGGCCACAGTGGCTCGCCGGTCTCTCGATTAAAAGAGTAAACGAAGCCCTGCTTGGTGACCTGAGAGACTGTCGGCACATTCCGTCCGTCGATATTGACATCGAGTAATACCGGCGCCGTCGGCGTGTCGTAGTTCCAGATGTCATGATGTACCATCTGAAAGTGCCAGGCGCGCTCGCCAGTTTGAGCATTGAGTGCAATCAAGCTGGCGGCGAAGAGGTTATCACCGGGGCGAAATCCGCCATAGAAGTCGATGGTGGCACTGTTGGTCGGTATATACACCAGATCCAGTTCTGGGTCGGCTGAGAGCGGCGCCCAGGACGAGACATCACCGGTCCACTGCCAGGCATCGTTCTCCCAGGTCTCATGACCGTATTCACCCGGCCGTGGAATCACATTGAATTTCCACTTGAATTCACCGGTGGCGGCATCGTAGGCAAGAATATCGCCGGGAATGTTTTCGATGCGTGCCTGGTTGTAACCCTGCTCCGCGGAATTACCGACGATTACCGTGCCGTTTACCACGATCGGCGGGGAGGAAGAGGTGATATAACCGGTTTCCAGTGGTACACCGTTGTATGGATCATAGGGATGACCGAGATCAGCTAACAGATCCACCACGCCCGTCTCAGGAAAGCCATCGATGGGTACTGGATTACCGAAGCCTTCCAAGGGACGACCAGTCTCGAGGTCCAAGGCGGTAAGAAAGAAGGCTGGTGACACAATATAGACGACCTTGCGTCCGTTCACTTCGGCGATGGCTACGCCCTTGCCGTAGTCTTTACGCATGGAATATTCATAACGGAAAGTCTTGGCTTCACCATAAGACCAAATAGTTTCTCCGGTCTTGGCATCGATGGCGACCACATAACGGCGGGGCCCGGCAACGGTAATGATCTTGCCATCGACATAGCTGGGCGTAGAACGACCGCTGGATGCATTGAAACTGGCTCCATCCCAGACCCAGGCTTCTTCCAATTCGGCAAAATTCTCCGGTGTGATTTCATTCACCGGTAGATAGCGGGTGTGCGCATAGTCGCTTCCCAATGTTAACCATTCAACCGAATCTTGTGCCAATGCAATTGAACTGACACAAGCAGCGATCGAGGCGATAAGTCCCCCGATTATCCGCCTGGCCAACGCGGTTTTTACCTGAAAATTCATTAGGTCAATACCTCACTGTTCTCTCAATTTTATAAATGGCTGACGCGCCATACGCTGCCTTGTTTATTCCAGCCGATGAGCCGTCACCAGGAAAAGTCACCAACCCCACGTTAATGGATACACGCAGTAGCTGCAAGCTGTAGTGATGCCTATTTCCGCGAAACAATTGCACAGTGGCGGTGTGCTGAATTAACATTGTCCGATGAAACAATTTTTAGCCAGTCTTTCACTGCTTGTCTTAACGGCTTTCAATAGTGCGGCGATTGCACAAGAACAAATCGAGCTACCCTCACTGATAGGCTCATGGGAAGGATCCCTGGTACTGGGCCGCGATAATATGAAACTCGCGTTCACCTTCACTATGATTGAGGGTAAATACACCGCTGCTTTAATCAGCTCCGGTTTGGGGATTTACGGCATGCCAGCCGAGTCGGTGAGTGTCACCGGCCTCAACGTCACCATCCGAATTCCCAGGTTGGACCTGGAGTTCAACGGCACCTTGCGGCTGGATGCAGCGGGCGAGAAAATTGTACGCATCGATGGCGACTGGTTTCAGTACAGCGAGATGGTGCCGGTGGTACTGTTTCCCGTCGACACCCCGTCTTTCTGACAAGGAAGAAGCTCTAGGGCACCTCTGAACAATGCGGTTGACTCTCAGGCTTACAGGCAAGTTCGCCATCGAGACGTCACTTTGCAGGCATACGCCCGTACGCCAAAAAGTGAGAACGAAGAGGGCGGGCTTGCCTGTATGCCCCTTCGGGCGGGGCCTAAAGCACTCATCTGCGTCGTTGTGCTTCTTGCTAAGGACTAAGCCATTAGCTTCAAAGCACGTCTAGCAGCTGAATGCTTTAGGTCCCGCTGCGAGCTAACCGCATTGTTCAGAGGTGCCCTAGATATAGCGGCTCAGATTTCGATTTGCCCTGCCCAGTCGTTCGGACAGTAATCGCACTATATAAGTATGCAGTGCTGCCGTGGAGCCCGGAAACCTTTTAGACATTTCCTCCAGTTTTTCCTTATCCAGTCGAAACAACATCGCGTCTTTCTCTATTCGCACACTGGCCGTTCGGTTCTCACCGGTGTAAATGGCCATCTCACCCAAGATCGCGCCAGCCTTATATTTTCGTAGTATCCGCTCTTTCTGCTGCGGCACTTTCAACACCACCACCACCGTACCCGAACCGACAAAATAGAGACTCTCGCCCTTGTCACCTTCCATAAAAAGATACTCGCCTGCCGTACGATTCTCCTCAACAAAGTAGCTGGCCAGCAACTTGACATCCGCTTCTTCATAAGCGATGCGGCGCAGGACATCGGGCAAGCTTATATTCTGACCCTCATCAATGAGATTCAGTTCACTAAGGATGCGCCGTTCACACCAGTCAACTGCGGTGTCCAATTGTTCCTTGTAGATCCTCTCCCACTTTTGTTCGCCGAAGGTAAAAAAACCATGTTTCACTAATTGTTTGATTGATGATTCATCGGCGGCGCTGATCACAACATGAAACCCGACTCGATCACTGAGTTGCGCTAACTTGGAGAAAGTCACTATAGCGGAGGTGTCGAGCTGACTCACATGGTGAAAATCCAGCACCAGGAAATCGATTCTACGGCCCTCGTACTCGACGATCCGAGAACGAATTGCGGAAATGAGTTTGTCTGCTGTGCCAAAAAAGATGAATCCTTGCAGGATAAGTATGAGGACACGATTGCCTTCCTTGTTGAGTAATTCCCGTGTCTCCAAATCACGATCTACATTACTGGCATTGTCGCTGCCGTTGGTTTCTATCTTGATGACACTGAGCTTCGAGTAATTTACAACAAACAAAATAATAGCCACAAAAAAACCGAAGGTCACGCCCTGTAATATGTCAGCGAATATGATGACTACCAGAATAAGGATGACTACCACATAGTCAGAGAGAGGAAGTTCATCCCAGGCTTTCCATACCCAATCAATCAGGAATTCCAGGCCAACATAGATTAAGAGTCCGCCGAGGAGAAAAGTTGGAACCAACTCCATGAATTGCGCGCCGGCCAGGATTGCGGCGCAGACTAATCCAGCATAGACGAAACCGGTGAGACGATCTTTACCGCCAAGGCGATCAGCCAGGGCTGTGTCTGACACATCGTGGACCCCAGGAAAACCACTGAGCACGCTGTTCACCACGTTGGTGTAACCCATGACTTTCAGTTCATGGTCTGGATTCAGCTCATCGCGAACGATTAATTCTATCCCCGAGACATCTAATAACAACATCATCGAACACAACAGAGCCACTACAACCATACCACCGAGCTGCTCTAGTACGACGACCCAATTCACTTCCTGTAGATAATCCCAATGGAAAACCGGAATCAATGATCCGTTTGATTCGATCGAAGGCAATAAGCCATTTGCAGCAGCTTGATCACTTGAGATGCCGCCGAGCAGTAACACACCATAAAAAATTAATATTGAAAGTAATAAGATACCTGGCACCGACAGACGATTGTCTCGAAACATCTTGCCAATTATCAAGCACAGCGCCAGCACTACTGCCGGTGTAACCAACTGTATAAAGTGTACATCGGTAAAAGAGCTAAGCGTCGGCTCCTGTCCACTGGCAACGGTTAAACCACCCTGAATGAATATGTAGCCGATACCAGCAAAGAAACCGCCTGTGACTGGATATGGTATATAACGTACCAGGTTGCCCATTTTCAAGTAACCCAGCAATAATAGAAACAG
>JADFOC010000073.1 GCA_022563075.1 Pseudomonadota bacterium | reverse complement strand
TCACCCACCGAGAGACCGCCCAAGGCATAGCCATCGAAATCCATAGCCACCAGGCCCGACAATGATTGTTCACGCAACGGCAAGGACATCCCTCCTTGCACAATACCAAATCACGCCGAGGCATGATTGCCCTGGGCTTTTTTGCAACGTTCAGCCCAGCGCAATGAGAGTTGCATCGACTCTTTCACCGCCGCTGCTGTGGCCGGATAGGGCGTACACTCATCGAATACCATGATGATGTCCGCCCCCAGCTGATGCTGAATCTCGATCGCCGATTCCGGACCGAGAAAAATTTCGGCGCCATCGATAGGCGAGCGAAAATTTACCCCCTGCTCCGAGATTTTGCGCATTTTCCCCAGGCTGAATACCTGAAAACCCCCGGAATCGGTCAGGATTGGACGCTGCCAACCGATGAAATCATGCAAATCCCCGTGCTGCATGATGGTCTCCGTACCTGGACGCAGCATCAGGTGAAAGGTATTTCCCAATATTATGTCGGCGCCACTGTCCGCTATTTGCTCTGGATTTAAGCCTTTGACTGATCCATAGGTACCAACCGGGATGAAAGCGGGCGTAGTGACCTGGCCTCGAGGAAAGTGCATGGACCCAGCGCGCGCCTTACCGTCGGTAGCGCTAACTTGAAACTGCATGTGACAGGCGGTCATTGATATTTCGCTACCCTTGTTTCTTTATGACGGAGCGATCCGGATTAGTTCTTAGTGTTCCCGCGTGGCGTGAAATGTAATTTCTGGCCAACGTTCTTGCATTAATTTCAGATTCACCCGTGTCGGCGCCAGGTAGGTAAGATAGCCACCGCCGTCAATAGCCAGGTTGTCATGCGCTTTCTTACGAAACTCTTCCAACTTGGCTTTATTCTCTGACTCCACCCATCTTGCTGCATACACTGCAATCGACTCATAAATACAATCCACCTTGTACTCGTCTTTGAGTCGAAATGCGACTACCTCGAACTGCAAGACTCCCACCGCACCTACCACCAGATCGTTGTTTCGCAGCGGCATGAAAACCTGAGTCGAACCCTCTTCCGCGAGCTGCGTCAATCCTTTTTGCAACTGTTTTAGTTTCAAGGGATCCTGCAGGCGAATACGTTTGAACAGTTCTGGTGCGAAATGAGGAATACCACGAAACTTTAACGTCTCGCCGACCGTGAATGTGTCTCCAATCTGAATCGTGCCGTGATTGTGCAGGCCAATGATGTCACCAGAAACAGCCGATTCAACCTGGGTCCTGTCACCGGCCATAAAGGTTACCGCATCTGCAACCCTCACATCCTTGCCGATGCGACTATGCCGCATTTTCATTCCCTTCTTGTATTCGCCCGAACAGATTCTCATGAAGGCGATGCGATCGCGGTGCCTGGGGTCCATGTTGGCCTGAATTTTAAAGATGAAGCCACTGAATTCAGCTTCGCATGCAGCCACGGTTCTCGATTCGGTTTCTCTACTGCGGGGAGGAGGCGCCCATTCTACAAAATCATCAAGCATTTCTTTGACACTGAAATTACCAAGCGCGGTACCGAAATAAACCGGGGTCAGTTCTCCCTCTAAGTAGGCGCCTTTATCAAATCTGTGGCTGGCACCCTGTACTAATTCTATTTCTTCTTTGAAATCTTCGGCATAGGCCCCCAACAACTCCTTCGCTTCGGTACTGTCCAGTCCAGCAATTCGAATATCATCCGGGATTTGGCTACCCTGCCCCTGCCGATAGACATGGATCGTATCGGTATAGAGGTTGTACACACCTTTGAATTCCTTACCCATTCCTAACGGCCAGTTTATTGGTGCGCATTTGATTTTGAGTACTGATTCTATTTCATCAAGAATTTCAATTGGATCTCTAATATCTCTATCAAGCTTGTTAACGAAGGTGAAAATTGGTGTGTCGCGAAGCCGGCAGACTTCCATGAGCTTGATGGTGCGCTGCTCAACTCCTTTCGCTCCATCTACTATCATGAGCGCGGAATCCACTGCGGTTAATACTCGATAGGTGTCTTCGGAAAAATCTTCATGGCCCGGCGTATCCAGCAAGTTGACTATTCTTTCTTTATAGGGAAACTGCATGACCGAGGAGGTCACGGAAATGCCCCGCTGTCGCTCCATGGCCATCCAATCAGAAGTGGCGTGGCGATTGGATTTCCTGGCCTTCACCGTGCCGGCAACTTGAATAAGCTTGCCAAAAAGCAGCAGCTTCTCAGTTATCGTGGTCTTGCCGGCATCTGGATGCGAAATAATGGCCAGCACGCGGCGACGCTGTATTTCATACTGCAGAGATTCTATGGTCATAGCCTTGGCTGAGACGACGCTACCGCCGTATTTGCGTACTAAAAGCAGGAAGTACAGTTTGCGCTCATGGCAGACTATCGCCAGAGATCTGTCCCTGCGCCGTAAAAAACCGGCGCGATTATAGCAGTTGCGGGCATTGAGTGGAAAACCTCACGCACCCTGCTTAGCCTGGATCAAACTTTGGCAAAACCGCCGGGTGCACTACAATAGTCGCGGATTCGCCAATGGTCGAATCTTGATTTCACTGAGGAACGCAGCCAATGGACTTTACTTTGTCCGAAGAACAACAAGCCTTGCAGCAGTCGGTTAGACAGTTTGCGCAGAAAGAACTACCCGATTTAGCTCGCCAGATAGAAGAAAACGACGAGCCACCCTCTATCGAATTAAGAAAACGCTATGCCAAATTGGGCTATCTTGGCGTTAATCTGGACACGCGTTATGGCGGCGCCGGTATGTCCCATCTTGACGCAGTACTGGTACTGGAGGAAATTGCCAAGATTTCAATGGCAGTCGCCTTTCCGATTTTTGAGTCCTGTTTCGGGCCCTCCCTGGCAATCGCTCACTTTGGTAGCGAAAAGATGAAAAATGAGATCCTGCCACAGGTATGCTCCGGCGATATCGTGGTGGCGGTATCCATGTCAGAACCGGGGGCAGGATCAGCACTCACCGATCTCACCACTCGAGCTCAGGTAAAAGGTGATCGCGTCATCCTCAATGGCACCAAGCGTTGGTGTTCCGGAGCAGGTCATGCCGAGATGTATGTGGTTTATTGCAGAATGGCAGAGACACCGGGTGCGAAGGCAATCGGTGCGGTGCTGGTGCCTAAAGGCACCGCTGGCTTTAGCTTTGGCAAACGAGACCAGCACATGGGATTTCGCGGTGTCCCTAGTGCCGACATGTATTTCGATGACGTCGCAGTGCCGGTGGATAATATTCTGGTACCTGCAGGCGGGTTTGGTAAATTGATGGATGCCTTTGACCTGGAACGATGCGGTAACACCACCATGTCCGTAGCGCTAGCCCAATCAGCATTCGACTTTGTATTGGATTATTGTCAGCAGCGCGAACAGTTCGGTAAGCCTTTAGTGGATTTCCAGGCAGTGCAAATTCAGATAGCGGAAATGAAAATGAAATTGGAGGCAGCGCGTTTGCTCTTATACCGTGCCGTAGTGAATGCGGAAAAAGGCCTGCCTTCCATCGCAGAAAGTTCCGTGGCCAAATGTTTTGCCAACGAGATGGTGCGAGAAGTCACCGGAAAAGCCATGCAGTTGATGGGTGGTTATGGCTATTCGAAGGAGTTCCCGATAGAACAAAAACTGCGGGATGCCTGGGGCTGGGGCATCGCCGGCGGTGCGATCGACATTCAAAAAGTGAATATTGCATCGACACTGGTGGGCAAACGTTTTAATCAACGAGCTACCTAGCACCTCGACCGAGGCCAAGTTGAGGTGCTGGAAGGAACACAGAGTGACATCAGGAAATATCGACACCCCACCGATGCGGTTTCACGTAACCGCGATATCGGCATCGAATCAACTGCGAGGCGACCTCTTAACCGGCGACTTGCACACAGGCGATAGGATTGTCATAGCGACTTCTGGGCAGCTCTCACAGGTTCGCAACATCTTTAGTGAAGGGGAAACCCGTGACAGTGCAGCAGGGCCAGCCACGCTGACCATCGAACTAACTGACATGCTGCCACTGTCGGTGGGCAATATTATCGCACCGGCAGACGCCAGACCTGAAGTCGCGGACCAGTTTGAGGCGAAGCTAAACTGGCAGGGTCGGGACGAATTACTACCCGGGCGATCCTATCAATTGGTGACGGTGAACGGAAACACCATTGCCAGCATTAGCAAGCTCAAGTATCGGCTCGACCAAGCTAGCGGCCAACACATCGCCGCCAATACGCTGCAGACCGGAGAATCCGGGATCTGCAATATGGCCCTAACGGCAGCTATCGTATTCGATCCCGTTGCAGTCAATCCTGAGACTTCGAAGTTTGAATTGCTGGATAAGAGAACCGGCGCCACTCTGGCTAAGGGAGAAATCCAACACGGCTTGCGTCGCGCCAGCAATGTCCATTGGCAGGCGCTCGATGTTGACAAGTTAAGCCGCGCCGCCATTAAGCAACAGACGCCCTGTGTGCTATGGCTAACCGGCTTGTCAGCATCCGGAAAATCTACTATCGCAAATTTGGTGGAAAAAAAGCTAGTGGCAGACTCGAAGCATCCCTATTTACTCGACGGTGACAATGTTCGCCATGGGCTAAACAAGGATCTAGGCTTCACCGATGCTGATCGAGTTGAAAATATTCGCCGCGTCGCGGAGATGGCGAAACTGATGTTAGATGCTGGTTTGATTGTAATAATCAGTTTTATCTCTCCATTCAAGGCAGAACGAGAAATGGCACGCTCGCTATTTGCGGAGGATGAATTTGTGGAAATCTTTATCGATACCAGCTTGGAAGTTTGTGAACAGAGGGATCCCAAGGGTCTGTACAAGAAAGCCAGGCGCGGAGAAATTAAAAATTTTACCGGCTTCGATAGTCCCTATGAACCACCGTTAAATCCCGAACTTCATATAGACACCGAGTCTGTTTCCGCAGAGCAAGCTGCAGACACCATTATTGCTCACCTAAACGCGGCAGGTAAATAGGGCGCCTCGGCACCAGATCAAGTTGCGGATTTCGATTTTGCTAGTGCAAGATAGTGCTGGTTGGTTTGACTTTGTCTTCCGCAAACTCTGGATGCAAGATATCGATGCGTCTAACCAACAACAGGTCATGCCGACTCAAACAATCATATTCGCCGACTGAGCGCACATCGATATCATCCAGTAATACGCACACCACATCATCATCTGCAACATCCACCACGATACAGGCTTTAAAGCCGCTCACGGTATTGAGGGATGCAAGTGCACCAATCTCACAATCGTGCGCAGGATACTGACCTTCTGCTTGCTGCAGCAGGCCATAGGAGCTATAAGCTACGCCAAATCCCGCCGCGGCAACCACATGAATAATGTCAACAATGTCGGGATCGGTGAGGTCAACACGCACGGTTTCTGAGATTGGCTGATTATTACTCAGGTGTTTCTGATTAACTAGCTTCAGGAACAGACTGATATCTTCGGAATTCCATTCCAGGGTCTCTTCTTTTTCCGAGCGGGTGCTGTCCGAGGGAAGGCTCTGTACACTGGTTTCTATGGTGAGGTCGTTTACTTCCGTATCGGCTGAACCGGGCACCACCATAGACACCGAACAGTAGCCTTCACTGCTCTCGGCACTAAGCCGCCACAAGAAAGGAATATCGCCGGTTAGCTCGATCATTAAATACTGCTATCACAGAACTGTGTGGACCAACATAGCACAATTGGTCCCACGGCGGCATCATTAGCCAGGGAAGAAACCGGGAGCAAATCGACTATCATGGAAAATTCCGAGATAAAAACGCTGCCGCTTAATACCCTTTGTCATAAGCTTAATAAACTAGCCACACTAAACCATTGAACAAACAGCAATTTCAAAATTGCAGACTGGATTATTTTTTTCCACAGATTCTGTGGATAAGTCGGTGCATAATTCTTAAAAAAATCGCTGTAAGCTTGAAATGACGCCCCGGTGACTCAAGTTGATCAATTTTTGATCAAACCCATAATCTTTTAACTATCAACGACTTATTTGTTTTAGAAGGATCGGACAAAAATAAAACCTGCTGTTTTTAGGGCTTTTATGATCACCATGTTGATTTTGTGCATAAATTATCGAGTAAAACGCGCGGGAAAAAATTAACCGTCTTGCTTATAACTGTTTTCATTGAAGTTTTTCACTCTATAATACCGTTCGGTCATAAAGCTTTTTTTAGTCCTGCCGTCCTTTAATATCATGAGTCACCGCAGCGCTTTGTTCACCCGTAGTTTCTTGCTGGCATTGCTGGTTATTGTATCCCTGTTAGGCTGGGGAATATTCCGCAGAAGCCAGCTGGACAGCAGTAGCCAGCAATTAGCCATTGCCACCACGGAAGCCGTCTTCACCAGCGAAACGGCGCAACAGCTCGTGGACCATGCCCATCGGGATCTTCTCGAGCAAATGTCGGCCGAGACACTCATTACCTATCTTAGTTCAGTACAACGGAGCATGGGCCCGGTGGAATCCATAGCTGCCATTGTAGGCGGTACCGATGTGACACTGTTCCCTTTTAGCCGTAGACCGCCTACGGCCAGCTATGAGATCGATCTGATATTTTCCGGCAATACCGCCAAGGTAATCTTGAAAATGGTGTACCAACAGGGGAAATGGCAATTCACAGCCTACAGCATTCAAGCAGATCTTCTGCTGTTATAAACAGAAATTCTGACAGCGTCCACGGCTTATTTTGTGATCAGTTCATAGATCGATGGGACCAGGATGAGCGCACAAACTGCCGCTAATAGCACATCTCGATCCAGACCATAACGCAGCAAGCTTGCATCTGGCAGATTGATTGCAACCACACCTGACAGGATCACCCCCAGCATCAAAATGTTTCTGCTTAATAGAATTGCGGCCAGGATGAAGGCTACCGAGAATACCAGGAGGTAATTACCTTCCAAGCCGAAACGCGAGAGGGTTTCATTCGCGATCGCAATTCCCAGGGTAAGGAAAATTACAGCACCCGTAACAAACGGTTTAATAGCACGATCTTCGCGTTGCATAGTCACACCTCTACGGCATCTAAAAACGTTTTCAGGACCGCTGCTCGAGTATTCAATCGCTTTAGCTGGCAGAACCGTCGTCGATCAGGGTGGCTGCCGCGACGTAATCTCTGCACCGTGAAAAGGTCACCAACAAATACATAGCCGCTGTGCGGGGCCCTGCTGCCCCGTGCTGCGCGTTTCTGCGTCATTGCAAGCCCTTCTAAGGACTACCACCATCGCCTGCCTGGATGTAGGTGAGCCGCGTCAGCGGGAAGCGCGAGTTTTGCCGGCAGATTGCGCCTGGCGCAAGCACGCTTCAGGCCACACTAAATCATCGAATACTTGATCAGAACTGCCCTATGCTAACTATAGAGCAAGGACATTGAGGTAGGGAAAGGGAAATGCCAAGACTATGAACTGGATCAAACCAAAGTTGTGGACCAGCCGACACTTTTGGCTCTACAACCGACAATGACGCCCACCAAACACAGGAATTTATCGATCGTAGGGTCGGCCAACGAGAAGGGCTACGCTTATTCTCCGACCACCCGCAGCAGCTGCTGATAATCGCTCAGGCCCATGAAAATCTTGTGAATACCATCTTGCCGCATGGTGATCAGGCCGTCTATAACGGCCTGCTTCTTAATTGCCTCTAAATCGGCTTTATTGTAGATCATGCCCTGCAATTTCTCGGTGCCTAACAACAATTCATGGATACCGGTTCGACCTTTATAGCCTGTATCACCGCAATCATTGCAACCGATGGCGCCCATCAATTCGATGTTGTCCAGGTCATAGCCAAGTTCCATGAACTGTTCACGGCCGTATGCGTCCACTAGATGATCGAGTTCTTTCTGGTCTGGTTTGTAGGGGGTTTTACATTTTCCACAGAGGGTACGCATCAGACGTTGTGCCAGCACGCCGAGTAAGGCGTCTGAGAAATTCACCGGATCCAGACCAAGATCCAGCAATCGGGTGATGGTTTCCGGTGCCGAGTTGGTGTGCAGTGTGGAGAGCACCAGGTGGCCGGTCAGAGAGGCTTCGATCACAATGCTGGCCGTTTCATGGTCACGCATCTCACCAATCAATATCACATCGGGGTCAGCACGAAGAAACGCGCGCATTGCGGTGGCGAAAGTAAAATTGATCTTCGGCAACATCTGCACTTGCTGTAATCCTGGTTGCGTAATCTCCACCGGGTCTTCCGCGGTCCAGATCTTGCGTTCTGGCTTGTTGATATGGCCAAGCACGGCATGCAAGGTTGTGGTCTTACCCGATCCAGTGGGACCAACAACCAGAAACAGACCATGGGGGCGCGAGGATAGCTCAATAATCTTCTCGTGGTTTCTCTTGCTTAGATTCATTTTATCCAAGGGCATGGCACTGCCGGCGGACAACAGACGCATCACCGCGCTCTCGCCTTGGACGGTAGGTATCGTGGCAACCCGCAGCTCCAGTGATTTACCCCGAATCTTCAGCTTACATTTACCGTCCTGCGGCAATCGCCTTTCGGCAATGTTCAGCCGTGATATCACCTTGACCCGAGCGACTAGTGCCGCGCAGTGTTCCCTTGGAATGCTCAATAAATTGCGGCAGATACCATCCACCCGGATTCTCACACCGCCGGGGGCGTTATCCTTGCCTGGTTCAATATGGATGTCCGATGCGCCCAATCGATCTGCCTCAGTAATAATTCTATTTACTAATTGAATAATTGCAGAAGTAGCCGCGAGGCTTTCGTCGTCATCGTCCGTGTCAGTTTCCAGTTCGACACCGCTCATCTCATCCAGAGAAGCGAATACATCTTCGAAGCCTGCCTCCATCGCCGCATCATCGTCACCCCGCAGATATTGCAGGATATGTTCCGGTAATC
>JADFOC010000072.1 GCA_022563075.1 Pseudomonadota bacterium | reverse complement strand
GTCCTGCTCAAAGTCCTTGATTTCTTTTCCAAGATTTTTAAGAACAAAAGCTTCTTAAACAAAGGGCTCCATCGTGTCGTTACAGTTGTATAGTGATACTTGATTATAGAAGTGATCCTAGGATGGGAGTTCGTTCTATATTTCTGCACTCAAGCGAAAGTGGATCGGGAGAAGACGACATGGAAACGTTGGATGTGGATGCTTTGCTGAAGAAAAAAAGTCCAAAAATGAATCCTGGGAAAGGCGCTGATAAAGGCACAGCGATCGAAAGCTGTGGTAGGGCAGTTCCCAAGAAAAAAGCGTCGTCTCGCAAGTGGGACGACTACAGCACTGCGGCGTCTGCAGAATCCGAGAACAACCTCAACCTGGATGCGACTCGACTCTACTTAAACGAGATTGGCTATTCGCCACTGCTTAGCGCAGAAGAAGAGGTGTATTTCGCGCGCAAATCGCTGAAGGGAGACCAGGGCAGTCGCAAGCGCATGATAGAAAGTAACCTGCGCCTGGTGGTCAAGATTTCCCGCCGCTACGTCAATCGTGGACTGTCGTTACTCGATTTAATCGAAGAGGGGAACCTGGGACTGATTCGAGCCGTAGAAAAATTCGATCCCGAAAAAGGCTTCCGCTTTTCAACCTACGCCACCTGGTGGATTCGGCAGAACATCGAGCGCGCGATCATGAATCAGACTCGCACCATTCGCTTGCCAATCCATGTTGTGAAAGAACTCAATGTCTATCTCCGTGCCGCCAGAGAGCTTTCCCAAAAGCTGGACCACGATCCATCGCCTGAAGAAATAGCGAACTTGTTGGATCGACCTGTGGAAGACGTCAAGAAGATGCTGGCACTGAACGAGCGGATTAGTTCGGTCGATACGCCGATGAGCGCCGAGTCGGAAAAATCGATCCTGGAAACAGTTGCCGATTCGACCCAGGCAGATCCCTTTAGCATCTTGCAAGAGAGAGACCTGCTCGAGAACATCGATAGTTGGCTTGATGAATTGTCGGTAAAACACCGCGAAGTATTGACCCGTCGCTTCGGATTGCGCGGTTACGAAGTCGGTACCTTGGAAGACGTCGGTCGGGAAATAGGTCTGACCCGGGAGCGAGTGCGGCAAATACAGGTAGAAGGCTTGGCTAGACTACGAGAGATTATGGAGAGCCAGGGGCTGTCTTCAGAAAACGTATTGAGCTAACTTTAGCAGCAAGAAAAGGGCTGCCTGGTCTAGGCAGACAACTGTTGGTTGATTGCTGAGTGTTCACCGCTCCAGATATTGCAGCTTGTCAGGTTTATCCTTCCAGTCATCCGAGTCCGGCAGCGGGTCTTTTTGCTCGGTAATATTTGGCCACACTTCCGCCAGCTCCGTATTTAACGCCAGGAAATGCTTTTGTGCCTCAGGCAGCTCATCTTCGGCATAGATGGCATCGATAGGGCATTCCGGTTCGCACAGCGCGCAATCTATACATTCATCAGGATGTATCACCAAGAAATTTGGACCTTCATAGAAACAATCTACCGGGCAGACTTCAACACAGTCGGTCAGCTTACATTTTATGCAATTGTCACCTACGACAAACGTCATCTTATCTCCGTCTCTTGCGCCTCGAGAACGATGGCTTGTTCTCGATCATCATTCTTATCAAACCCCGGTTAACACCATCGGTACGGCTGTTGGCAAGGGGTAGATTGGCAAGCATTCTAGCAGTTTTTGCCGGCATTTTCTCATTCAGCCAGAGGTTTTCTGTTTCAGTTCATAGAGGATGGTTAAGGCTTCTTTGGCAGTGACTTCATCCGGATTGAGTCGTTGTAGATACTCCACCGCCGGATGACTGGTGCCCATGAATAAATCGCTCTGCACCGGGGGGACGGTGGCGGGCTGTTGCGCCTGCGGCGCGTCAGTTTCCGTCTCCAGCTGATCCAGCTTGTGCCGGGCCGAATCGATGACTGATTTTGGAATGCCGGCTAGCTGAGCGACTTGCAAGCCGTAGCTCTGGTTGGCTGGGCCAGATTTCACGGCGTGCAAGAAAACAATGCCATTGTCATGTTCAACCGCATCCAGATGTACATTGATGATGTTGTCATGGAACTGAGGCAAGGTGGTGAGCTCGAAATAGTGCGTCGCAAACAGGGTGTAGGCCCCCAGTCGTTCGGCGATATACACGGCTGCCGCCCAGGCCAGTGACAAGCCATCAAAAGTGCTGGTGCCGCGACCGATTTCGTCCATTAACACCAGGCTATTGGGCGTCGCATTGTGCAGAATATTCGCGGTCTCCGTCATTTCTACCATGAAGGTGGAGCGACCGCCGGCGAGATCGTCGGAAGAACCGATGCGTGTAAATATTCTATCGATGGGGCCAATTCTGGCCGTACTGGCGGGTACATAGCTGCCGCACAGAGCCAGTAATACAATCAATGCAGTCTGCCGCATATAGGTGGACTTGCCGCCCATGTTGGGTCCGGTAATGATCAATATTTTCTGCTGTTGGTTTAAGCAAAGATCATTGGCCACGAAGCTCTCTGCGGTAGTGTGTTCTACCACTGGATGTCTGCCATTTTCTATGACGATAGTTGGCTCATCGCACAGTTCCGGCTGGCAGTATTCCAAATTAACCGCGCGCTCGGCGAAATTGTTGAGTACATCCAATTCGGCCAGTGCTTCGGCGCTGGCAATCAGTCTGGCTAATTCCTCGGCAAGCTCATCCAGTAGCGCCTCGTACAATGCCTTCTCTCGGGCGAGTGCCTTGCTGCGTGCGCTCAATACCTTGTCTTCGAATTGCTTTAATTCCGGTGTGATGAAGCGTTCGGCATTTTTCAGCGTTTGCCGGCGCACATACTCAGCCGGCAGTTCCGCCCCGGCCTGACTCTTGCTTACTTCGATGTAATAGCCGTGCACTCGGTTATACCCCACCTTCAGGGTGCTCAAGCCGGTACGCTCTCGCTCCCGCGATTCCAGATCCAGCAGGTATTGGCCGGCATTGCTGCTGAGGTCTCTTAGTTCATCCAGCTCGGTGTCATAACCGGCGGCGATGACTCCGCCTTCCCGAATCACCACCGGCGGGTTTTCTTGCACCGCCCTCAGCAGCAAGTCAGCCTGACGCGGGAACTCTGAAATCAGGTTTGCCAGCGTCGCTATAGGAACTGCAGCAATCGCTTGCAGCAGATTCTGCAATTCCGGCAATAGTGTGAGCCCATCTCTGAGTTTCACCAGGTCACGGGGTCGCGCGGAACGCAAGCCAATGCGTGCCAGAATCCTTTCCAGGTCACCGATGCTTTGCAGAAGATCGGATAAACGCTCAAAGCGATAGTCGGTCATCAATGCCGCCACCGCTTGCTGACGCTGTTGTAGTGGCTGCTTATCGCGCAACGGCCGATTGATCCAGCGTGACAACAGCCGACTGCCCATGGAAGTGGCGCAGTGATCCATCACCGAGAGCAGGGTATTGTCTCGACCGCCCGCTAGATTAGTATCCAGCTCCAGATTACGACGACTGGCCGCGTCCAGAATCACACTGTCTTCCAGGTGCTCTACTCGAATGGCTTGAATATGTGGCAACTCAGACTTCTGTGTTTCACCGGCGTATTGCAACAGACAGCCCGCCGCCTGCAGGGCAATGTGCAGGTGTTCGCAATCGAAGGCCGATAAGTCGCGGGTATTGAAATGCTGGGTGAGGGTGCGCACGGAATTGTCCAGTTCGAATTCCCAGGGTGGTCGCTTGCGTTTGGCTGGGTGTTTAATCGCAGCATCCACTTCGGTCAGTTCTTCGTTCAACAGAATCTCAGCCGGTTGGATGCGCGCTATCTCATTGATCAGCGCATCGAGGCCGGCGACCTCGCTGAGCACGAAGCGGCCACTGCTGATATTCATGTGAGCGATACCGTAGGTTTTGCCAGTGCCCTCAGCTTCTGCTCGCCCGGCGGCGCTAATTGCCAACAGGCTATTGTCACGGCGCTCGTCCAGCAGGGCTTCATCGCTGACCGTACCAGGCGTGATTATTCTCACCACCTGCCGCTCCACCGGGCCTTTGCTGGTGGCGGGATCCCCGATCTGTTCGCAGATTGCCACCGAGACTCCTGCATCCACCAGCTTCACCAGGTAGCGATCGACCGCATGGTAAGGGATTCCACACATGGGGATAGGTTGTCCGGACGATTTGCCGCGAGCAGTGAGGGTAATGTGCAATAGATCGGCGGCGGACTTAGCGTCGTCATAGAAGAGTTCGTAGAAATCTCCCATGCGATAAAACAACAGGTGGTCTTGATGCTGCGATTTGATGCGTAAGTACTGCTGCATCATCGGCGTGTGTGATTGCGCGTCGGCCAAGGTATTACGTATTATTTTCTATGAGTTAATGCCAAGCTTGGAATTCTACACGGTTTGCGATTTTACGTGGACTGGTATTTGTGCCAATTGAAACAGGGCTGGGCAGCCACCAATAATAATTGCGATAACACCGCTGTTTTATTCATGGGTAACTGGATACCATGGGGCTATGAGTGACTCGATTGCGGTGCTGGTGCATCAGTTAGCGGAACGACTTCTGGCGAAGAAATTAATCATGGCTACCGCCGAATCCTGTACTGGTGGCTGGATAGCGCAATGCTTGACGGCCGAGGCGGGCAGTTCCAATTGGTTCGATACTGGCTTTGTGACTTATTCCAACGCCGCCAAGCAGCGATTGCTGGCGGTGCCGGCAGCCTATTTTGCGCTCGAAGGACCCGGTGCCGTCAGCGAAGAGACGGTTCTGGCCATGACTCAGGGCGCTATTGCCAACAGTCGTGCCAATGTCGCCGTCGCCGTCAGTGGCATTGCCGGGCCCGATGGCGGATCCCAGGAGAAGCCGGTAGGTACGGTATGGATAGGTTGGCAATGGGAGGATAAGGCCACTGCCAAATGCTTCCACTTTAGCGGTGACCGGGAGGCGGTGAGATTGGCCACAGTCGCCGCTGCCTTGCAAGGTAGCGTTACTCTGGTGGGCTAACGCGGAAAGTTAAAGGAATTTTGGTTTCGGCCAATATACTGGTTGTATATACAGTAATAATTTGTTTAAATTCGTACTGTCTATATATACAGTGAAACAAAATAGGCGGTCACACAGGCAATACAGCAGCAAGAATTGAATAATGGCTAAACTCGATGTTGCCCTCGGTGCACCCTGTCGACAGTACTACGGGTAACATCGAGTTCAAGCCACCAGAGACGGCAGAGAAAATTAAATAAGTTAAGGCAAGAGAAGAGGGATTAAGAGAAATTTAGTAAGTGGCTGGGGACAGGCTACTATTTAGGGCTCAGACAACTGGGCGTCACAACTGCATTACTCATGGAACCAGGCTTCAGTTGTAATAATGCAATATCAAGGACACAACTATGATTGAAGATAGCAGCAGCAAAGAGAAGGCATTGGCGGCAACTCTGTCGCAAATCGAAAGACAGTTTGGCAAAGGTTCCATAATGCGCCTCGGTGACACCGATCTCGAACCGATTCCCGCGATCTCCACCGGATCACTGGGCCTGGATGTGGCGTTGGGTATAGGCGGTTTGCCGCGTGGTCGTGTCGTCGAAATTTACGGCCCGGAATCATCCGGCAAAACCACCTTGGCTCTGCAGGTCATTGCCGAAGCACAAAAGACGGGTGGCACTTGTGCCTTCATCGACGCCGAACATGCACTGGATCCAATCTATGCCAAGAACCTTGGAGTAGATGTGGACAATCTTCTGGTGAGCCAGCCAGATACCGGTGAGCAGGCCTTGGAAATCTGTGACATGGTGGTGCGCTCCGGTGCGCTGGACGTAGTCGTCATCGATTCGGTGGCGGCGTTAACCCCGAAGGCGGAAATAGAAGGGGAGATGGGCGACCATCATATGGGGTTGCAGGCCCGACTCATGTCCCAGGCCTTGCGTAAAATGACCGCCAACATCAAGAATTCAAATACACTGGTGATATTCATCAATCAGATTCGGATGAAGATTGGCGTCGTGTTCGGTTCCCCCGAGACTACTACAGGTGGTAATGCCTTGAAGTTCTACGCTTCAGTACGGCTCGACATACGCCGCATTGGGGCGATCAAGGAAGGCGACGAAGTAGTAGGTAATGAGACTCGAGTGAAAGTCGTGAAGAACAAGGTGGCGCCGCCATTCAGACAAGCCGAATTCCAGATCATATATGGCGTCGGTATTTATCACTTAGGTGAAGTCATCGATCTGGGTGTTAAGCAGGGATTGATCGAGAAATCAGGAGCCTGGTACGCCTATCAGGGAGAGAAGATCGGTCAGGGCAAGAAGAACGTGGCACTGTTTCTGGAAGAAAATCCGACTATCGCTGTCGAAATCGAAAAGACAATTCGTGCACAGTTGCTCGGAGACGATAAGCAGACTGCCGAGTCAGAGGACAAGCAGGAAGCAGAACCTGCCAATGACGACGTTATCGTGTTGGCTGACGCGAAAAAAGCCAGTAAGCTGTGATCCACTGCCAGTGATGGATTCTCTGAACCATGAGATTGAATGCCATTGAGGATACTTTCGGGCCGCTCGAGAGGAGCGGTAATCCTTCTGCAAACGATGTCCCCGTTCTCCGGCGGGCCGCCATGGATTTCTTGGCTCGCCGGGAACACTCTCTGTTTGAATTACAACAAAAGCTCTCGAAAAAATTTCCGGCTGTTAGCTCGGTGGCGATCGATGAGGTGCTATTTAAACTGCGCGAACAAAATTTGCAATCAGACGACCGTTTCACCGAGGCCTATGTGCGCTATCGAAAAGCGAAGGGTTTCGGCTATCTTCACATCCAGGCGGAATTATTAAGCAGGCGGGTCGAACTATCGATCCTTGAGAGATACTTGATCGAAGATGATTCAGACTGGATAAAAATAATACAGGCGCATTTGTTGAAGAAGCTGGCTGGCGGTGACTCGATTGCCTATGGTTCGAAGCAGCATAGAAGGCTTGTGTGGTTTCTTGAATCCAGGGGATTTACACCGCTGGAGATTAAACAGGCTCTAAAACATAAGTTAGCCACTTAAAACTCCCTCGTTGCTCAATCTGTAAAATTTAAACAATCACCAGTAATAAGAAGCTGAGTAATGGATTATAATTGTGCGCCAAAAATGAAACGCGCCGCTTAAGGGCGAATGAGTGATACCCTCATCTACGGCAACAAAGGTTAACCGCAAAAACTTAGCAATAGCTGGAATGGTTAATGAAACTGATTAGACCCTTTCGAGGATTACGTCCTGCCCGCGAGTTAGCCGCACAGGTAGCATCCCACCCTTATGATGTCTTGAACAGGGCAGAAGCCTCAGCACTGGCAAGTGTGAATCCCCACAGTTTTCTCCATATCAACAAGCCCGAAGTGGATGTTGATGCTTCCATCGGCATTCACGATGAGGCCGTCTATGCCAAAGGCCGTGAAAATCTAAATCGCTTTATCGAACAGGGAACGCTGCGGCAAGACCGGGATGAAAGGCTCTATGTCTACAAGCAGGTGATGGGGAGTCATGAGCAAGTAGGCCTGGTGGCGGTTGCTTCGGTCGATGCCTATGAACAGAACCGGATCAAGAAGCATGAGTTTACACGCCCGGAAAAAGAAGATGATCGAGTGCTGCACATGGATGCATTGGCCGCCCAGGTAGGACCAGTTTTTCTCACCTATAAGGCCGACAGCGACATCGATAGCCTGATCGGCCAAGTCACCGAGTCGGCACCTGAGTATGACTTCGATGCGGAGGACGGCACGCATCATGTTTTTTGGGTGGTCGAGGATCTCACGCTATCGGCAAAAATTGAAGCAGCCTTTGCCGCAGTGAAGTATTTGTATGTGGCCGATGGGCACCATCGCTCTGCGGCGGCCTCACGAATTAAACATCTGTATCAGTCGAGAAATAAACAGCACACCGGCGATGAGTCCTACAATTATTTCCTGGTGGTTTTGATTCCCGACAACCAGATACAGATACTCGACTACAACCGCGTGGTTAAGGATCTCAATGGAGACGATGCGGTACAGTTTCTGGATAAGTTGAGGAATGATTTCGACATCGAAGAAGTCGATGTCATAGAAGCAAAACCCGTCAACACCAGAGAGTTCGGTTTTTATCTTGCAGGAAGATGGTACAAACTGACGGCGAATCAAAATCTGCTGGATCGAATCGATAACAGTGACCCGGTACAGAGTCTGGACGTCAGCATCATGCAGGACAGCATCTTTAGTCCATTGCTGGCGATCGAGGACCAACGTACCGACCAGCGCGTGGATTTTATCGGCGGGATTCGTGGATTGAAAGAATTAGAGAAACGGGTCGATTCCGGTGACTGGCAAGCGGCATTCGCACTCTACCCAACTTCTATCGAAAGCCTGATGGCGATCGCGGATGCCAATGAAGTCATGCCGCCAAAGTCCACCTGGTTTGAGCCCAAGCTCAAGAGTGGCCTGGTGGTGCACATGTTGGACTGAAATTTATTCGATCGACCGGGCCTTGGTTGATGACAGGCAGGCAATATTGCTAGTGGTTGCGGTGGGCCTCAAGCGCCGAGCTTAAGATAGCGAAACTCAGTGTTTGGTTGCACAGTATTGTTGGATACGCTTGTCTTGCGCCTCGTCGTTAGCGGATTCTTTTAGCACGCTGCTTCTGAACTGCATACGCATGCAGACGTAGTGTTTGAAGACATGGACCAGATTATGTGTGGTACCGCTGATGATGTTCATGGATTCGTCCTAAGAGCTCCGCTCTACGCAGTAAACTAATATTTCCAGTAAATTGGATGACTAAATTAGCCAATTACCTATTAAACGCCGGCCACGGCAAAAGGGTTACAAAATCCTAAAATAAAATAGTGATCTCGTCACTTATTTCCAACCAGGCCACCAGCCGCGTACCCAGGT
>JADFOC010000511.1 GCA_022563075.1 Pseudomonadota bacterium | reverse complement strand
CGCCTGCATCCTTCGCCAGTCTATCTTGCTCGGACCGGGCACCGCCGGTGCCGAAGCGCTTTTCGGCATGGCATCACAGCCCAACGCAAGAGTGTTAGGCGGTGGCAACTATTCCATGCGTCCGCTGGATATCGATGATCTGAGTAAGGCCATTCTGAATAGTTGCCAGGCGCAAACCGAAGGTGCAACGGTGCATGAACTGGCTGGACCAGAACCTGTGCTCTACCGCGATCTGATTCGACGGGCCGCAAAGCTGATGGGTGGAGAAATACGGCTTGCCTCGATGCCAATCTGGCTGGCCAAACTCGGCGCCAGCATCAGCTATCGATTGAAAGGCGGCGGCATCACTGCAACCGTAATCGATGTGATCACGGCCGATGAAGTAATCCTGAGCAATGCAGACAAGGCATTGGGGATAACCCTTACACCACTGCAAACCACACTCGAAAAAATTTTAGAAAAGAAGAAAAAATCATGACAGAAGAAACCAACTCCGAAGCGACCACACCGCGCAAACCAAGTGTTCTTGGACGTGTGCTCTTTCTCATTCTCACCGCAGCCTGTTTTGCCTATTTGTACTACCGTCTCAATGGCGCTGCCATGCGGGAAGGACTCTCACTGATTGACTACATGACACAGGTGTTTGCCAATGTTAACTGGCTTCCCTGGCTGCTGTTGATGGTGACTTACTCACTGTTGTATTTTGCGATCGATACGTTAGTGATAACGCGTGCACTAAATTGGTTTATCGCAGACATTAAATATAAAGACATCATGCCAATTCGAGCCAGTGCCTACATCATCTCAATCTTTAATGAACAGATTGGCAAGGGCGCCATGGCTTACTACCTTAACAAACGTTATCAGATACCAGGTTGGGAAGTTGGGTCGGTGATGTTGTTTATCATGTTCTGCGAGATATTCTACCTATTGATCTGGGCCACCATTGGCTATGTCGTTGGCCGCGGATCACTGCCTGAGGTGTTTGACCTTATACCATACATAGCGCTCGGTGCTATGGTGATACTGATACTGTGGATCTTGTATTTTCAAGGCACTATTCTGCCTAATAACGGATTACGGGATAAGCGGATCCTGCATGCATTTCGTCGAGCGAAACCCTGGCACTATGCTGCATTCTTCCTGCTGCGTTCGCCTGCCCTGCTAACTGCCGTAGTTGTCTATACCATTGCCCTGAATTTATTTGGCGTCGATGCATCTTTTCTTTCTCTGCTGCCCTATTTGCCGGTTATCTTCTTTGCCGCCACGCTACCCACGCCCATGCGTGCGGCGGCAATCACTTTCTGGGTTATCTTGTTTCCGGAAAACGAGGGGCAGATGGCCGCGTTTGGATTCGTCCAGCACAATTTTTTTATACTCTTTAACGCCGCCATTGGACTGGTGTTCTGGCGCCGCGCGCAGCGGGATCTATTTGGTCGTTAATGGCTAATCTGTTAACAGGCTTGCGTCTGTTACTGGCTCTACCAGTAGCCTGGGCACTTGCCGACCCGGAATTGATGTCAGCAATTTTGTTGTTGCTGTTGTTGACGCTGGCAATCGCATCAGATTATTTCGATGGAATCGTGGCACGTGCTACCGGGACAGCTTCGGCCAGAGGGCAACTATTCGATCATGCTACCGATTTCTTTTTTGTGACATCAGGGCTTGCCGGAGCCGCTCTATGCGGATTGATACACCCTCTGCTCCCAGTTTTGATCGTCGTCGCATTCTCGCAATACGTGCTGGACTCCTATTTTCTATTTCGCCAGAAACAATTGCGCATGAGTTTTTTGGGACGCTGGAATGGAATATTCTATTTTGTGCCACTGGTGCTTATTGGCGTATCTCGCTTACAACTGATGACTGAGTTTGCCACCACAGCCGCGATAATGCTCTCTCTGTTGTCCTATCTATTGATTGCAACTACCCTAATATCCATCGTCGATCGGGCTATCGCTCCCTTCCGCAGGCAGCAGGCAGATCGTTTGTAATACTTTTTAATCGGCAGTTTTCCAAAATTCTGCGCGGCAGCGGATCGATTCAACATACACTCACGACTACTTAGGCTTTGTATCATTCAACATCAAAATTTGTTTTGTACTTCAACAATATGATCAACGGCATAATAAAATTCCTAGCAGCGTGCCTGTCTTTAGTGGTTTTCTCTGTGCCAGTAATAGCTGCCGAAAATTCTCACGCCGAATTATTCACCACCATCAATCAACGCCTGGGCCTCATGCA
>JADFOC010000510.1 GCA_022563075.1 Pseudomonadota bacterium | reverse complement strand
ACACCTCCCTCACCGGCTCGAACATTGAAAAATGGACAGGCTAATGAAGAACCATAGAGATCTGAATAGAAGTTTGAATTTGGCGGTGAGGGAGGGATTGACTCAGTATTTAGCCTAGCTAAATACCTCACCCCTGCGGGGCGGCTGGCCGCCGTCCTGCGCGCTACGCGCTGGTCGAACCGCGAGGCTTCTCACACCTCCCTCACCGGCTCGAACATTGAAAAATGGACAGGCTAATGAAGAACCATAGAGATCTGAATAGAAGTTTGAATTTGGCGGTGAGGGAGGGATTCGAACCCTCGAAGCCTTTCGACTTACACACTTTCCAGGCGTGCTCCTTCGGCCACTCGGACACCTCACCGTACTAAGACATCGCGTGTCGTATACATAGACCTGCTTTGCAGCCCAGAGGTAAGGACAGATCCAATTGGTTTTTGCCTACCAAAAATAGTCGTAACCTCTATAGCCCGCAACCCCAATAAAAACGCGCGTAACTCTAGCCTAGGGCAAGTCGGATTACAAGCTGACTATTGTCTGATAGATCGTTGGCGCATTGCATCAGAGCTTAGCGGTACTGAGCTTCTGTATACGTTGATGTCCAAACCTCCGCGACGAAGAAAGTTCAGTGCGATGGTTAATTCGCTGGGTTGGCAGACTTGCATGATATCTCTATATATTCTCTCCGCACATTCTTCATGGTATCCCTGATGTCCACGGTAGGAACAAAGATAGATTAGCAGACTGGATTCATTGATTTTACTGCCCGTGTATTGGATCGCAAAACTTGCCCAATCAGGCTGGCCGGTGACCGGGCAATTCGACTTGAATAAGTCAGAGTATAATTCCTCGTCAAACACAATTTGATCATCGAGTTTTAGCAGAGACGGATCGGGCTGTGAAACTATAATAGTGACATCTTGAACATCCAGTGATTTGCCGGGTCGATTCTGCTGCGGCGTTGCATTAAAATCTTGCAAAGAATGCAAGACTACTTTTACTTCCGATCGACTTATCGCCGAAAGATCTTGCGCAATCGTAGCGATAACTTTATCTGTATGCGCAAATCGTTCCTGGTTGAGAGAGTTGAGATAGAGTTTCAGTGACTTCGATTCGATAATGTTTTCTGAATCGGAACTGAAATAGAATTCTGCGAGCGCGACTTGTGGCTTGCCATTCGAATTAAGCCAGGACAGTTCATAGGCATGCCAATGATCTATGCCATACATGAGTAGTTTTTTATCGATGTCCAACAGAGATCTTGCCGCCCACCGGGCAATGGGATAGAGAATGCTGGGATCGTATTTCCCTGGATTGGCGCTCTTCTCGCCTAAGGGGTTGTCTGACATAGAATTTATTCTTGTGTTAACTTCGTATTCCAGTGCCCCGTCGTAATAGCCAGATGCAACAGCTATACAGCACTACAATAAAGGCACACAGTATCAGGAAAGCCCAGAATACATCCACGTCTGAACTACCGAGTATGCCGTATCTAAAGGTATTCACCATATAAAAGATAGGATTCAGGCTGGAGACGAAATGCCAAAATGGGGGCAACCTGTCCACCGAGTAAAAAACGCCGCCCAGGTATATAAGCGGTGTGAGCACGAACGTAGGGATGATGGAGATATCATCAAAGGTGTTGGCAAAGATGGCATTAATGAATCCTGCCAAGGAAAATACTATCGAGGTTAATAAAACAACCACGACAGTAACAATTGGATTCTGCACAGTCAGATCGGCAAAGAAAAGTGACATGCAGGTAACTATCACGCCAACCGCCAGCCCTCTTGCCATTCCGCCCACTATAAAACCCGACAATATTATGTAATTCGGCACCGGTGACACCAGCAATTCCTCAATGCTGCGCTGAAACTTGTGACTGAAAAAGGATGACACTACATTCGAATAGGAATTTTGAATGACAGACATCATGATTAGACCAGGGACAATGAATTCCATGTACTCGAATCCACCCATCTCGCCGATAAGACGTCCAACCACGTTGCCGAATATAAGAAAGTACAGTCCGATCATGATCGCGGGGGGCACCAGGGTCTGCAACCAAATCCGGGAGAAACGACGCACTTCTTTTATAACGATGGTTTCAAAAGCGATAAATTTATGATTTGCAAACATACTGATTCTATTTGGCGACCGCGTGAAGTTTGGATAAAAATAGCTGCTCCAGGCGATTGGTTTTGTTTCGCATACTCTTAATCTGTATCCCCAGGCGATCCAGAC
>JADFOC010000071.1 GCA_022563075.1 Pseudomonadota bacterium | reverse complement strand
TGGCTGTACTGTGTATGCTGCCACCACTCTCGCTTTTCGAGATCGCATGTTTGAGCTAATTCTCGATTATTGGCTGCAACAGCATGGGAGGCACTAATGCATGCTCTGCATCTTTTTCAATATCAAATTCCAACCGCAGGCGTTCGGCAAAGCGCACCTTTTCAATATCGAGATAGAGTCTTAGGGTTTCTATCTCATGAGCCAGACTGACTTTATCCAACGGCGAGTGGTCGAGGGAATAGCGTAGAAACTTACTCAACTTGATCAGCATGGCGTTAGCCTTCTCGGTCGCCTCCGCCAACACTAACGTGGATATAGCATTGAGTGTGTTAAACAAGAAATGGGGGTTAAGCTGGTAACGTAACATCATTAATTGTGCTTCATGGGCTAATGCTTCCGAACGCAGGCTCTTCTCTCTCTCCGCCTGAAAAAGCTGGTAATACTTGATAATAAAATACAAGCCACTCCAAAACAGTATTACCGGAAATGAATATTGAAACAGTCCATCAAACAGATCACTGACACTGGCTTCAAGATCGATGAATTCACCAAAAGGTAAGAACCTGATGTAGTTTTGAAAGGGACGCCAAATCACGGCGGCTCCAAATGAACCGATCACTGCCACCAGAAAGTGTACGACAAAGCCCCTTTCCCAGACCGATCGATAAATATGGCGCAAGCCTACTGTCAACAATAAACCTGCTGCCGCACTGAGACTGTAAACCAGCGCGAGGGGAAATATATATTCCCACACGTCAGGAATAAAAGGAAAATCCCGCTGCACTAACAATAGAACCCAGATAGACCAGCCGACCAACTGAAATATCCAGAACTGCCTACTTCTTTCGAGTGTATAAGTGTTAGTGCTCATAGCATGTGGTTCGATTTGGAACTGCTGCTAAATCTATTTTCTGGAACCAGCGTCAGTAAAAAGCAGACATGGTCAATGCCAGTGTCGACTACCATCTCAATAAAACGTTCGCACACAATTTTTCCCCCGCTGCAGCAATTTTGCAGAAGCTATTTAGCGGGACCTAGGGTAACAACTCAGCGACGGCGTCTCGTTCTTCTATTAGCTCCTGCTCAGTCTTATCGATTAAACCCTGACTGAACTGATTGATGGCCAGGCCTGGCACGATGGAGTAGCCGCCATGCTCGCAAGTGACCGGAAAAGAGAAGATCAATCCCTGTTCGACACCATAGCTACCATCACTGGGAATCCCCATACTTACGGTTTTACCAGCCGTGCCCAAAGCCCAATCTCGCATATGTTCGATTGCCGCGTTAGCGGCAGAGGCTGCACTGGACAGGCCCCGTGCCTTAATGATTGCAGCTCCGCGTTGTTGTACGGTGGGGATAAATTCATCAACTATCCAGTCTTGATCAACCAAATCGGTTAGCTTCTCGCCGGCTACAGTGCAATGATGAATGTCTGGGTATTGCGTGGCCGAATGATTGCCCCAAATAATGAGGCCATCGATCTCGGTGCTGTGCTTGCCGGTCTTACCGGCCAGTTGCGCGATAGCCCGATTGTGATCGAGGCGAGTCATCGCCGTGAATTGACCAGGCTTGAGATCGGGTGCGTTTCGGTAAGCGATCAACGCATTGGTATTCGCGGGGTTACCGACCACCAATACCTTGACGTCACCACTGGCGTTCTCATTGATCGCTGCACCTTGCGCCGAAAAAATCTGAGCATTAGCCTGCAACAGATCCTTGCGTTCCATGCCGGGCCCTCTGGGCCGCGCTCCAACCAACAGACAGTAATCAGCATCGGCAAAGGCGACATTGGGATCATCCGTTTGCACCACGCCAGCGATTAAAGGGAAGGCACAATCTTCAATCTCCATCACCGCTCCCGCTAACGCTTCCATCGCCGGAGCAATTTCGAGTAATTGCAGAATAATGGGCTGGTCGACACCCAGCATTTCTCCCGCGGCGATTCTGAACAAGAGTGAATAGCTAATTTGTCCTGCCGCTCCGGTAACAGCAACTCGCACAGGTGCTTTCATGTGATTTCTAATCCTTCTAGGCAAAAAATAAAGGGTGATGCTAAGTGTAGATGCTAATGATCCGGGCCGCGCAGTATAACAGATAATGATTGAAGATGAGAGGATCTGCTGGATCAAATGATCTGTGTTAGATGCCGCCTGCAGCGTTGATTTAACCCTGCTTACTATGGAAAATAAACATAGCATCCCCATAACTAAAAAATCGATATTTTTGTTTTATTGCAGCTTGATAGGCGTCAAGTAGCATTTTTTTATCACTGAACGCACTCACTAACATTAGTAATGTAGATTCAGATAAGTGGAAATTAGTTATCATGGCATCGACAATTTGAAATTTAAAGCCGGGATAAATGAAAATATCGGTTTCGCTATGAAATGGAGTCAGTCGATTATCTGCGGCTGCAGTTTCCAGGCTGCGCACAGTAGTCGTGCCTATCGCAATGACACGTCCGCCTCTTGCTTTACAGGCATTCACTTTTTCACAAACCGCTTCATCTATTCGGACTATTTCCTTGTGCATCCGATGATCGAGTATGTTGTCGACCCGCATAGGTTGGAAGGTGCCCGCTCCGACATGAAGCGTAAGGTATGCCAGGGCTATGCCTTTCTTTTTTATGGTCAGGAGCATCGCGTCATCAAAATGCAGCCCTGCAGTTGGTGCAGCAACGGCTCCATCCGCTTTTGCATAGACGGTTTGATAACGTTCCACATCTGACTGCAGATCATGACGCTTGATGTAGGGCGGAAGCGGGATATGACCAATTCGACGCAGCTCTGCTATTAAGTTCAACTCGGGTGGAAATTGCAGTAGGTAAAAATCGCCTTCTCTCCCGACAACATCAACATGTAAAGTGTGTAATAAGACTTCGTTTTTTGATCTATGTTCGCCGAATAACAATTTATGGCCGGATCTGGGAGGCTTGCTGACACGCAGTTGTGCCAATACCAGATTGCCCTGCATGATGCGCTCAATCAATACTTCCACCTTGCCGCCAGATTCCTTGCGACCAAGTAGTCTCGCAGGAATCACCCGGGTGTCGTTGAGCACCAGCAGATCATCGACATCCAGCAAATCCACGAATTGCTTGAATATGCGATGTTGAATCTCACCCGTTGTCGCATCGAGACAGAGCAAACGACTCTCACTGCGCCTATCGGTTGGGTAGTGGGCAATCAGTTCTTCCGGGAGACTATAGTGAAAATCGCTTCGCTGCATCAATGCGCTTCATGTCAATTCAAATCATCGGGACGGAAGTCGAAGCCTAACCAAAAACGGCAACTTGTGAAAGCTGTAGCATGTGCCAACTGGTGCAATTAGCGGAGATCGGAGACAGGATTGTCGCATTGCACAGGTAATCCCAACTGTTATAATGAGCGCCTGATTGTGGTAGCACAAAAGTTGCCAGGCGATCAGATACAGTAACAATAAGAAAAGTCGTGCCAGCGTGGTGAAATTGGTAGACACGCCGGATTCAAAATCCGGTTCCTTCACGGGAGTGGCGGTTCAAGTCCGCCCGCTGGTACCATTGATTGCCTTAGCACCGCTGAGGTTAGTCATTGAAGCCCAAGAGAAAATTGCCGATACTCCTTTTATGGGGGCCTGTCACCGGCGCTAGTAAGAGGGCTGCCTGGATAATAGGGGAATTCAAGTCATGAGTTTTGACGAAGACAATAACGAAAAAGAAGAGCAAAAGCCGAAGCCGAAAAAATCATTTTTCGGTCTGGAAATGAGCGATGGCGTTGTATACACGGTGGTCATTATTCTCACGCTGATTTTTCTCCGGCAGGTGTCAATCGTATTACAGGCGCTGAATTAGTAGCTGAGAGAATATCCAGCGCCATCTGTCCTCTTCTGGATCTCCAATCTCGATCGCTTTTCACAGAATTAAGTAAAGGCACCGGCCTGTCCACTAAAAGCGTCACGTGGTAAATTACGCGCCTCTTTTCTACACTACGCGGCAAACCCCCGAATCCGCAGGAAACCAACATGGCATCATACAAAATAGCACTCCTAGATGGAGATGGTATCGGTCCGGAAATAATGAGAGAAGCCATAAAAATACTGGAATTAATCGCTACCCGGAATGACATTGAATTTGAATTAGACCATGGAGCATTCGGTGCTAATGCCTATTTCGAGCATGGTCATCCCTTCCCTGATGCCACCAAACAACTCTGTGATGAGGCAGATGCAATTCTGAAAGGGCCAATTGGGCTCAGCCATGAAGAGTCAAAAAAAATCCCGGTAGACATGCAACCCGAGCGCGGCGCTCTGCTGCCACTTCGCGCGCGCTATAACACCTTCGCTAATTTCAGACCCGTATTCCTACCCAAAGGCTTAGCCCATTTTTCTCCATTGAAACCAGAGATCATTGGCGATGGTATCGACTTCATCATCATCAGGGAACTGGTGGGCGGTCTCTATTTTGGTAAAAAAGAAACCGGCATCAATGAACACGGCAAGCGGTATGTCAGTGAAAGCCTCGAATATGATGAAGATCAGATAGCCAGGATTGCCAAGGTTGCCTTCGATACCGCGCAGAAGCGCAAGAGGGTCTTGCACAACATTCATAAAAGTAACGTCCTGAAATCCAGTGTGCTGTGGAATGAGGTCATCGGAGAAGTCTCTCAGGACTACCCGGAGGTCGAGGTGAAACACATATTAGTCGATGCGGCTGCCACCTATCTCTGTCTGAATCCGGGCCAATTTGATGTGATGGTTATGGAAAATATGTTTGGCGATATCTTAAGTGATCAAGCCGGTGGAATACTGGGATCACTTGGCCTGATGCCGTCAGCCTGCGTCGGCCCAGATAAGGCCTACTACGAACCCGCGCACGGTTCGGCACCGGATATCGCCGGCCAGAACATCGCTAATCCCTACGCCATGATTGGCTCGGTGGCGATGATGCTGGAGATGAGTTTTAATCTGGAAGCCGAAGCGAAGAACGTCTGGCATGCTATGCAGAGTGTGTTTACACAGGGCTATTCCACCCCCGATCTGTCCAGCCCGGGCGTCGCTGTGAACATGATCAGTACTGACAGTTTTGGTGATCTGGTCGCGGCAGAACTGGCGAAGCTGTAGGCAAGCGCAAATGCCCCCTGCTGGACTCAACTCTGGGCGTGTAATCTTAAATTGATCATGCGTAGGGTGGCCTTGACCGCAGCCAGCACCTGATTGGAATCCACACCGCGCGTCTTGAAATCCTGATTTTGCCCTTCCCAGCTGATGATGCATTCAGTCAGCGCATTACTATCACCACCACGGGGAATATGTACTTCATAATCCATCAAGGCCGGCATGACGAAGTCTTTTTGCGCCAGAATTTTTTCGATCGCGTCAAAAAATGCGGCAAAGCCCCCATTACCCGAGCCTGAACCCTGATATTCTTCATTGCCAATCGAGACCCGAATACTGGCGGTACTCTCAACATCCAGTCCGGTATTGATATAACAATTGAGTAAAGTAATGTGATGATAGCCCCTGCTCTCCATCACATCCGCAATGATGAATGGCAGGTCTTCCGATGTGATCACGTGCTTGGAATCACCCAACTCAACGATTCGTTTCAGTACTTTCGCCTGGTCTTCGGTAGACAGGCTGATGCCAAGCTCTTCGAGATTGTTTATCAGTGATGCTTTACCGCTCATCTTGCCCAACGCATAGATCCGCTTGCGGGCGAAGCGCTCGGGGCCAAGATTGCTCACATAGAGATCAGCCTTCAGATCACCATCGGCATGAATGCCTGCGGTCTGGGTAAATACATCCGCGCCCACGATGGGCGTATTAGCCGCGATCCATTTCCCGGAAAAATTTTCCACCATGCGACTGACCACACCAATGCGGGATTCATCGATGGAGAGTTGCAGCCCCAGTTTGCCTTTAAGGACAACTGCCACTTCAGCCAACGAAGCATTGCCGGCCCGCTCACCCAGGCAATTTATCGTGCAATGCACCGTATTAACGCCAGCATTCACCGCCGCCATGATATTGGCAGTAGCCAGTCCATAATCGTTATGTGGATGAAAGTCGAACTGCAGATCAGGATAAGTTTGCAGCATTTCGGTCAGCGATTCATGCACCTCCCGCGGCGACATCAAACCAAGGGTATCCGGCAACAAATAGTGCTCTATGCCTAATTCCTGAGTGCCCGATACCAGACCAAACACATATTCCTTGCTATCACGATAACCACTCGACCAATCTTCCAGATACATATTTACCTGCAATCCTTGATCTTTGGCATACTCTATGGTTCTGGCGATATCTTCAACATGGCTCGCCAGATCTTTACCCAGTTGTTCGCGACAATGCTTTTCACTGCCCTTGGCCAATAGATTAATAACCTTGCCGCCGGCGCTGACAATCCAATCGACGCTGCGTTTATAGTCAACGAAACCCAATACTTCGACACGATCGACAAATCCCTCCGCGACAGCCCATTGTATTATTTGTGCTACTGCCTGCTTCTCCCCTTCGGATACGCCGGCTGAGGCAACTTCGATGCGATCTACTTTCAGCGATTGTAAAAGTGCGCGGGCTATATTCACTTTCTCATTGACTGAGAACGAGACTCCCTGAGTTTGTTCCCCGTCACGCAGTGTTGTATCCATCAAACTGATATGACGGCCCTGCTCTGCAGCGCTCATGCTAATTCCTGTAATTATGCCCGCCGGATTGGCGATGTGAGTTGACGGGGACCGGATTCTAACAAAAACTAAGGCCTTCAATAAACCACAAGCATGAGATAAATGCGCCAATTTGACCTTGCTCGCTATCGTTATATACTGCGCGCTGCATTTATTGGATGAAAAATCGAGGTTTCCCATGGCGATTCAAATCTGTGTACCCAAAGAAGTTCGTGCAGGCGAACAACGGGTGGCACTGGTGCCGGACGTGGTCAATCGACTCGCCAAGCAAGATCTGCTGGTCAATATTCAAGCCGGCGCTGGCGAGCTGGTGGGTTATGCAGATAGAGATTACGAGAATGCGTCGATCGTCCATAGTAGCAGTGACTTGCTAGGCAAAGGCGATATCACCTTGGTGGTTAATCCACCAACGGACGAACAAATTGAACAACTGAAAGACGGATCTGTGTTGATTGGCTTTCTGAACCCACACTCCGATCTGGAACGATTTACTAAATTAAAGCAGAAAAACATCAGTGCCTTTGCCATGGAACTGATTCCACGAATTTCTCGCGCTCAAGGCATGGATGCTCTGTCTTCCCAGGCATCGATCGCCGGCTATAAAGCGGTACTGCTGGCAAGCAATATTCTTGGCAAGTTTTTCCCCATGCTGACTACGGCTGCCGGCACCATCAGACCATCAAAGGTGCTGATAATCGGCGTCGGCGTCGCCGGACTGCAGGCCATCGCCACCGCCAGGCGATTGGGCGCAATTGTAGAAGGCTATGACGTAAGAGCCGCCGTGAAAGAACAGGTGGAATCACTCGGCGCTAAATTTGTCGACATTGAAATCAAGGCGGAAGGCAGCGGTGGCTATGCCCGGGAACTCACCGATGCAGAAAAACAGCAACAACAGGCGATTCTCGCCAAACACGTAGCGGCGGCCGATGTCGTCATCACCACCGCCGCTATTCCTGGCCAACCCTCGCCACGAATAATTTCCACATCGATGGTTGAAGCGATGCGTGGCGGCTCAGTAATAGTGGATTTAGCCGCCGAAGGCGGTGGCAACTGTGAGCTAACCAAAATCGATGCAACAGTGCTGCACCAGGGGGTTAAAATATTTGGTCCGGTAAACGTTCCGAGCATGCTAGGCAATCATGCCAGCGAACTGTATGCCAAGAATTTACTTAATTTTCTTGAGTTATTGATCGACGACGGGACCATAAACATTGATCTGGAAGATGAGATCATCAATAGCAGCCTCATCACCCACGCCGGTTCGATTCATCACACCGCCATAAAAGAGAAATTAGAAGGAGCTTCCTAGATGATTGAAGGTCTCGCTGCGATTTACATTTTCATGCTGGCCGGCTTCACCGGATTCGAAATAATCAGCAAGGTACCGGTCATTCTTCATACCCCGTTGATGTCTGGTTCGAATTTCGTTCACGGCATCGTGTTGGTGGGCGCCATGTATGCACTGGGCATAGCCGACAGCACCACGGAACAGGTCATCGGCTTCATTGCCGTGTTGCTCGGTGCTGGCAACGCGGTTGGTGGTTATGTCGTGACCGAACGCATGCTGGAGATGTTCAAACCCAGCAAGAAAAAAACCGGCAGCGAGGAATAATCAATGGCAACGATTATTCAAGCTTCCTACCTGATCACTGCCGTACTGTTCATTCTTGGCCTGAAGCAGATGAGTTCCCCGGTAACTGCTCGCCGCGGCATAGTATGGGCTGGCGCCGGCATGGTGCTGGCGACGTTGGTTACATTTGCCGCGCCAGATATCATCAACAGCGAGCAAGCCACCACTAATATACTGTTGATCATTGCGGCCATTGCCATCGGTGGTGGTTATGCCTGGATCAGTGGCAAAAAAGTGGCAATGACCGACATGCCACAGATGATCGCGATGTATAACGGCATGGGCGGCGGAGCGGCAGCCACGATTGCTGCGGTAGAATTGCTCAAAGCCTCGGCCCTTGCCTCGGATGATGCTGGCACTGTCACCACCATCGGCGCCGTACTCGGTACCGACGTGGCAATACTGGCGATACTTGGCGCCATTATCGGCACCATCTCATTCAGCGGCAGCATAATCGCCTGGGCCAAGTTGGATGGCCGACTCACTCGCAGCAAGTTGTTGCCGGCACAACACTGGGTAAACGCCGCGCTGTTACTTGCCACCTTGGGCTTCGCGGCTTCGATCTACTTCAGTGCCGACCTGAGCCTTCTTATTATCTTTTAT
>JADFOC010000509.1 GCA_022563075.1 Pseudomonadota bacterium | reverse complement strand
CGGAGAAGTCGAGCCTCATGTAAGCGCCTGGTTTCTCCGTGACTCCCCGGCTTCTTTTTCGAATGCGGCCACCGGGAACGGTATAAGCCCCCTCCATGACATCCAGTACCTTCTTTTTGACGCCAGTGGGCGTGATGTTATGCATCTTATTGAATTCCAGCTGCACGCTACGACGCCGATCTGATTCTTCGATGGCACGCTGCATAGAGCCAGTCACCGTGTCACCATACAGTATCGCCTTACCATTGAGGTTGCGGGCCGCCCTACCAATGGTTTGAATCAAGGATCGTTCCGAACGCAAAAAACCCTCCTTGTCCGCATCCAGTATCGCTACCAAGGCCACCTCCGGGAGGTCGAGGCCTTCCCGTAACAAATTAATGCCAACCAATACATCGAAGACGCCTAGGCGCAGGTCCCGCAAAATTTCTGAGCGCTCCACCGTCTCGATATCAGAATGCAGATAACGAACCCGCACATCATGTTCGGCAAGGTAATCTGTCAGATCCTCCGCCATACGCTTGGTGAGAACAGTCACCAGGACTCGCTCCTGCTGGGCAACCACTCTTCTCACTTCCGACAGCAAATCATCGACCTGGGATGAGGCTGGCCGCACTTCCAATTCCGGATCAACCAATCCGGTTGGCCTGACAACTTGCCTTACCCGCTGACCTTCATGCTCTTTCTCATAGGGGCCAGGAGTGGCGGATACGAATATTATCTGAGGCGTAAGGTTTTCCCATTCCTCGAATCGAAGCGGCCTGTTGTCCAGTGCCGAGGGCAGTCGAAAGCCATACTCCACTAAGGTTTCCTTACGCGATCTATCGCCTTTATACATTGCACCCAGTTGCGGGATGGAGACATGAGATTCGTCTGCAATAATCAACGCGTTGGCTGGCAGATAGTCGTAGAGTGTCGGTGGGGGCTCTCCCGGCTGCCTGCCTGACAGATAGCGGGAGTAGTTTTCTATGCCGGTGCAATACCCCAGCTCTTGAATCATCTCCAGGTCATACTTGGTCCGCTGTTCCAACCGCTGCGCTTCCACCAATCGATTATTCTTTCTAAGCTGTTCCAGTCGCTCCTGCATTTCCTGCTTGATAGAATCCAGGGCACCCAATAAGGTTTCCCTCGGTGTCACATAGTGAGATTTTGGATACACCGTTAAACGCGGTACTTCTCTGATTGCCACCCCAGTTAGGGGATCAAAATAAGACAGCTTCTCTATTTCGTCATCATACAACTCGATACGAATCGCATTCCTCTCCGACTCCGCTGGATAAATATCAATCACGTCTCCACGCACCCTGTAGGTAGCCCGTCTCAGCTCCATGTCGTTGCGCGTGTACTGGAGATCGGTTAATCGTCTTAACAGATTGCGTTGCTCAATTTTGTCGCCACGATCGAGGTGCAGCACCATCTGCAGATAAGTACCCGGGTCACCCAGGCCATAAATAGCGGAAACAGAAGCAATCACAATAACGTCTTGTCGTTCGATTAATGCCTTAGTAGCCGACAGTCGCATCTGCTCGATATGATCATTTATCGAAGAGTCTTTCTCGATGTAAAGATCGGTCGAGGGCACGTAGGCTTCGGGCTGATAATAATCGTAGTAAGAAACGAAATACTCCACCGCATTCTTGGGAAAAAATTCCTTAAACTCCCCATACAGCTGTGCCGCCAGAGTCTTATTAGGTGCCATCACCAGCGCCGGACGTTGCACTTTTTCGATGACATTGGCGATGGTAAAGGTTTTACCTGAGCCGGTTACTCCCAGCAGCGTCTGCGCCTGCAGCCCATCTTGCAAGCCTTCCACCAGGCGGGCGATGGCCTCCGGCTGATCTCCTGCAGGTTTGAACTCGGCGTGAAGTTTAAATCGGTTTTCCATGTGGCAACGGTTCTGCATCAGTGCAAACCGCTAAGACTACAACAGAAATTGATTTGAGGTGTAGTGAGTGTTGACCAGATAGGGATTTCTCATTAGTATACGCGCGTTTCGCAGCTATACTCATAGATTGCTGACTGTCTGTTGCCCAATAGCTCAATGGTAGAGTAGGTGACTGTTAATCACTTGGTTCCTGGTTCGAGTCCAGGTTGGGCAGCCATCTTTACTTTGCGCGTTGTCTTCTGCAATGGCCAATTTAGCGGCGTTGCATGCAGCTGCATGGAACTCGATACAGCACTGCGTGATATCGCCGAAACTAAGCAACCTCGAATCGTGACTTCCTTACACCAGCCATCTGTAGTTAATTCG
>JADFOC010000508.1 GCA_022563075.1 Pseudomonadota bacterium | reverse complement strand
CATTGGAAAATGTATTGAGTCCGCAGCTGGATGACAGTGTCAATCTGTTTTGGCGACAAGGTGTATTAGATGTCCTGGTTACCTATGCAATCGATTCCGATCAATCAGATTTCGCTATTGATCCACAAATCGGGACCCTGTCCAGTCAGACCACTACCGTGTTGCGTTTTCTGGTACCTAATGGTGCTGAAAGAGTCTTTAATTATCTAGGCAACCCTGGCCTGGTGAATCTTGACCCCCGCTGGCATCAAGCAGCGCTGCGCTTTATCAGCATGGGATTCGTGCATATTCTCGATGGCTTAGATCATTTGTTGTTTTTATTCTGCCTGGTGATTCCACTGCGCAATCTGCGTGCCCTGATTCCGGTGATCTCGTCGTTTACTATTGCCCATTCGATTACTTTAATTGGTTCCGCATTCGGAGTGATGCCGAGTGCGTTATGGTTTCCACCCTTGATTGAAACCTTGATTGCGTTGTCGATCGTATACATGGCCTTCGAGAATATTATAGGAGGGAAGCTGGAACATCGCTGGATGGTTACCTTCGGTTTTGGTCTGGTCCACGGTTTTGGATTTTCATTTCTGTTCAGTGAAACCCTTCAATTTGCCGGTGGACATCTGTTCTCTTCGTTGTTGGCATTCAACATTGGCGTTGAACTAGGTCAATTATTTGTCTTGATCTTGGTACTACCGTTGTTGCATATACTGTTTAAATATTTCGTCGCGGTTCGGATTGGTTCGATATTATTGTCGGCGATACTCGCACATAGCGCCTGGCACTGGATGCTGGAACGAGGCGGACGCTTAGGCCAATTTCAATTTCAATGGCCGGTATTCGATGCATCTTTCTTTGCGGCGCTGATGCGCTGGGGGATGATGTTCATCATCATCGCCGGAATCCTCTGGGCAATGGTTGAGTTGTTTCGACGATTTTCATTGGCGGGCAATAATTCCAGCTATGGAGCCACTACAAAAGCGCAGGTGGAAAATGAGTCGTTTATTCAGTAAACCACTGTTGTCTCAAAGTGTGCAAACCGGCACTTAGCTAGTCGATGTACTTATTCTCCGAACAATTGGCTGGCATACCAGACCAACATTACGACTTTAGTAACATTCTTCTTGCTGATTTTAGCTGTGCTGCCAGTCAGAAATCGGCTAGCCATCAGCACCAGCAGCAGGTTATTTTTATGCACTGCCATGAAATGTAATCCATTGAAATAAAACACTATATCTTCCATTTTGCACAATGATTGAGTTTCAATTTGTTACAATAACGGGAGAATATAGAGTATCTGCAGTTATCCTATTTGGTATAAGCTTGCGCCATGATTGCCAGGGTCAGAATTTCCTATTCTCTGATTAAATTAAAATATCTATAACGCAGCAAGAGACATCGCTGCGACCAAGCCGAAGCCCAGTTCCAACGGCGCGAGGATTACAATAATGAGAAAATTAGACTTGTTGTCACTAGCCGCAATGCTGGCGATGATGACATCTCCGGTTCACGCGGGGCCCGATCGAATCGGAAATTTCGCATTGATCGACCACCAGGGTAATTATCATCAATTGAGGAAATACGGTGATAGTAAGGCCGTTGTCATTATCTCTACCTCAGCTAGATGTTTGGAAAACATCGAAAAGCTGCCTAAGTACCGGTTGCTCCGGACCACCTGGGAGCGGCAGGGTGTCACATTTCTGGCTATTAACGCCGCTACCGAAGATAGCCTCGAAGACATTCGGCAAATGGATGCTTTGTATAACTTCGATTTACCAATCTTGCTGGATGACACCCAGTTGGTGGCTGAGAGCCTGGGTATCAGTAAGGCCGGAGAGTTGGTGGTACTGGAGCCGAATCGTCTCCAGGTGCTCTATCGCGGTGGCCTGGATATCAGTCCTCGGCGCGCCCGGCCAGAGTTCAATATTGAAGCCAGGGCGGGCACCAGTTTCTTGGCCGATGCATTGACCGCAGCCGTAACCGGAGATCTGGCTGCATACGGTGAAACCGTCACGGTGGCCACTTCGGGATGTGAGTTATCATTCCCGGCGCGGGATTTTCATGCCAGCAAGGTGCCTGATTACGCAACCGAAATTGCTCCTATCCTCGAACAGAAATGCATTAGCTGCCATATCGCGGGCGGCATCGCTCCTTTTGCCATGAATTCGCACATGATGGTACAGGGTTGGTCTCCTATGATGAAAGAAGTGCTGATGACCAAACGCATGCCTCCGGCGCAAGTCGACCCAAATATTAATCACTTT
>JADFOC010000507.1 GCA_022563075.1 Pseudomonadota bacterium | reverse complement strand
CGCTGTTGCGTCACAGCTCAAGAAACCGCTACTACAAGCCACTCCACAAAAGCCTCCTGCTCCAAAGCCAGTACTACCAGTCGTAAAGAGTGAATTATTAAAGCCTGTATTGGTCAAAGTCTCTTCACAGCCATCGGTATCAGTCACTCCTGTGGGATCCCCATCATCCGGATCATTGCTGGCATCATCACAATCGATGAAACCAGACTTACAACTGGTGGCTGCACAAGTGGCCCCGTAAGTTGCATTGGTCCCCGCACTGCTCCAGATCTGAGTGCCATCGGCGCCATTCGCACGCCGGCGTCATTGCAACGTAACTTACTCGATCCAGCAACCGCCTTGCTACCAATTAATAAAGCGGTACGCATTGTTACCCGTAACGAAGAAACCATCATTGGCCGCCGCCTGAATGAAGATACTTACACGGTGCAGGTGATCGATTCACAGGAAAGGCTGCGATCACTGGTCAAAGCTGATCTTGTCTCCTATGAGATTAGCGATGCTCCCAGCAAACAACCGACAACACTTTCCAGTGACGAGGTGGCTGACCTCATTGGCTATCTGCTTACTCTGCGAGGTCTGCAATGAAATCTCTAAAACGACTTTGGCTTTTCACTTTCGCGCTGGCGCTCTGGCTGACCAGTATGCCTGTATCGGCGCAGGTGTCATTCGAACGAATTCTGCATGCAGCCGACGAGCCGCAAAACTGGCTTACCTACAATGGCGGGTACTCGAGTCAGCGTTATAGCCGACTCGCTCAAATAACGGCCGAAAACGTCGGCACTTTGGAACTGCAATGGGTGCTGCAAAATCAGGTGTTTGGCGCCTGGCAGTCAAACCCCATCGTCGTCGATGGCATCATGTATGTCACCGAACGACCAAACACAGTGATGGCGCTGGATGCCATTACCGGTCGTGTATTCTGGAAGTACCGCTACACTCCGGCAGCAAATTCCCTAGTTTGTTGCGGTGCCAACAACCGCGGCGTGGCGGTGCTGAACGACAAGGTATTTATGGGCACACTGGATGCCCGGCTGGTGGCCCTGGACAGGATCAACGGCCAACCGCTGTGGATTACCGAAGTAGGTGATGTTGATCTGGCCTATTCCGTCACCATGGCACCGCTGGTGCTGAAAGATAAGGTGATTGTCGGTGTCGGTGGTGGCGAATATGGCATCCGCGGCTATGTGGTGGCCTATGCGGCGGAGACCGGCGAGGAAGTTTGGAAGACTTATACTATTCCGGCTCCTGGTGAGCCTGGGCATGACAGCTGGGAGGGCGACGATTGGGTACACGGTGGTGCATCGGTTTGGATTACCGGCTCTTTTGATCCCGAACTGAATCTGACTTATTGGGGTGTGGGAAATCCGGGCCCAGACTGGAACGCGAGCCAGCGACCCGGTGACAATCTGTATTCCGACTCGGTGATCGCTCTGGATGCCGATACCGGAGAGTTGAAGTGGTATTTCCAGTTCACTCCCAACGATGGCTACGACTACGATTCGGTACAGGTGCCGGTACTGGCGGACATGGTGTGGAATGGCACGCCCTCCAAGGTGATGATGTGGGCCAATCGCAACGGCTACTTCTATGTACTGGATCGCGTCACCGGCAAATTTTTGCTGGGTAAACCCTACGTTAAGGTGAACTGGTCCAGCGGTCTGGATCAGAACGGCCGGCCGATTCCGACGCCGCAGCCGGAAGGCATGCCCACTTATCCAGGTAATCAGGGCGGTACTAACTGGTATCCTCCTTCCTACAGTCCGCGTACCGGCTTGTTCTATTTCAGTGCCTGGGAAGACTACGCCACTATATATAGGCCAGAGGAATCCGAATACGAGCCAGGGCGCGCCTTTTTGGGGGGCGGTTTTTCAGTATTGGCGCCGGCACCAGGCGCACCAACCATCGGCATCGGTCGCACTAATCCCATCAACAACTGGACCAATGAAGTCGGGCATGCCTCACTGAAGGCGATGGATCCCCAAACCGGCGAGGCGGTATGGGAATACGACCAGTTCGATGTCAGTGACTCCGGCATGCTGACCACCGCAGCAGATTTATTGTTTACTGGCGGTCGCGAAGGGTATTTCCACGCCATCGACGCGCGCAACGGCGAATTGCTGTGGCATGTCAATCTGGGCGGTCAGATTGTGATGGCACCAGTCACCTACATGGTGGACGGGGTGCAGTATCTGTCGGTAATTTCCGGTAACAGCTTGTCGACCTTTGCCCTGCGCAACTAGAATGATTGTTAGGCCGTAGAGTGG
>JADFOC010000506.1 GCA_022563075.1 Pseudomonadota bacterium | reverse complement strand
TAGACGTTTAACTAGCGTGCAAAACTGATCAGATTAAAGGGGCGATTGGCGTTGAAAACTGACCTAGGAGTTGTACTGAATTTTGACCCATTAAACATATAGCAACCGGACGCGATCACTAGCAGATAGTGGGTCAACTATTCAATACAAAAATCGTCGAAAGTGGGTCAATCGAGCATGCAAATCAACAGCTACATGTTCTTGTCGGGGTATTTCTCCCGTACAGTTATTGGCAGTTCTCCAAGGGTTGAATCGAATACATAATATGGAAAGAAAAGGGCGTTAAGGTTCGCTTTGTGTAACCAGACATTAACACTCCGTAATAATAGGTCGGTTCACGAGCATGGTTTGCGGATAAAATGGCAGTACGATTCGAAAATCTCGCGTGGTTTCAGTCGTGACTTTGTGATTGTGTAGTCGACTTTGCGGGCATTAGTTGGCACGGCGCATGGTTTCCTATTGTATTCTAGGGGCCTCTAGCTCCCGGCCAAATTGATAGATAATAACCCGATTCACGGTTGAATCAGCGTCTGTGAAAAATTCCAGATGGGAATCGGCACCGGTAACGCTGAATCGGGATTGTGATACGGGAACTAGCTCGGCTGCGGGAGTGCCAGTCCACTGCTGAAACAACTTCGAGTCATCTAGAAAGATCCTAAGCTGTACATCAGGCAGTGGTTTATAGGTTCCTACGTAGCTGATAAGAACTTCTTCGCTTATATCGACCATCGATACTAACTGTGAAACATCAACTCCCATCTCAGTCAACTTGTCCCTGGCAAGGATATCTGTTGGATTGGAGCTGAATGATTGTGTATACAGCTCCCGCGCGCGCGAGTAGTTTCCGTTTTCTGCATATTTTCCCGCTAATAAATCTAGAAAGTAGGAAGGCGGTGTGGCATCGAAATCTTCAGTGATGAGTACTGCCGCCTCGTCCAGTCGGTTCATATCGATCAGTTGGTCTGCAATCTGCAGCGCCATGAATGAAGGCATCGATCTGGCATAACCGAATCGAAGTCCCCCTTTCCTGTAGAAATTGTCTATTGCCGCCAAGCCGCCAAGTTCATACACGGCCATTGGATCTCTAAGATTCCACCCTTCGAAGATGGACTCGAGGCCCTGATAGGTGCTGCGTAAGGTAACGGAATTGTGATTCTCTTCGGGCATGTGGCGAAAATCCCATCGAAATCCTTTCGGGGAACTTTCAGCCAGGGCGCCGGCGATCTTCCTGATCCCGTCCAGTGTTTCCCCGCTCTGATTGGCGACGGTCATGTAGAGATCCCTCTCAAGCTCGGTATTTGAACGAGAATATTCTTCGCCGAGTTTCACCAATACCTGATCATCCCAACGCATCGTAGGGTCAATGACAATGTAAGCATTAAAGACTTCGGGTTGCGTAAACAGCGTGTGCATTGCAAAGAGTCCGCCTAAAGAATGGCCCAGTAGAATCTTGTAAGGCTTGACTCGGTAATTGCTTGCCATAAATGGAAAGAGTTCTTCATTAAGGAAGCGTAAGAAATTGTCTGCCCCACCATGAGTGCGGAAATTGGCTATATCTGCAGGATCCTTTGAGGGCGGAGTAAAATCCCGGCCTCTATCACTATTAAGAATGGCTACTACAATAAGCCCAGGAATTCGACCGCTTTCGGCGAGGTGCTTGGCGGTGGTACTGGCGTGACGGAAGTGGCTATCTCCGTCCAATAGAAAAAGCACAGGGTAGTGCTCGTTTAAATCGGAATAGTTCGAGGGCTTTGAAATCCAGAGTTCTCGCGTTTCTCCTAATATCGTCGACTCAATAAATAGTCTTTCACCTAGAGTTATAGGAGCCGTGTCGATTTGTGCCAATGCAGTGGAACACCAGAGGCAAGTAAAACAGGTATAGAACAAAAGTATTCTCATGATTTCTTGCCTCGTATGCTAATTAGATTTATGGGAGATCAGGATGCAATACACCCAGGTGGGGAAAATTTGCAGCCCCATATTTGTCTTATAATAGACTCCACGTCAAATAATTAACATACTGCTAAGAAGATAAGATGATTAGGAAGCTACTTGTTCAGTAGCGATCTCGAACCTTTGCCATCCAGGATCCGGCTAAGCAGACACTGGTGCACTCGCGCTGATTGATAATGCTGGGGCTATTATTGATGCAGTTAACCAGAACGTATTAGATTTGGTGGAATTGAGAGCGACATCAGATTGCTATCATTTTGGCCAGGTCCAGGATCCTCGATGGGGGGATATTGCTATCAATCTAGCTTTGGCCACCAGCT
>JADFOC010000070.1 GCA_022563075.1 Pseudomonadota bacterium | reverse complement strand
CCGGGTTACCGATTGCGCCGGCGATGCCGATTTCGCCCTGGTTGAAATCGGTGGCACGGTGGGTGACATAGAATCGCAGCCCTTCCTGGAAGCAGTGCGTCAACTTGGGCTCGAGTTGGGTCCGGAACGAGTCCTGTTTATACATCTGACACTGGTGCCCTACATCAGTACCGCCGGTGAAACCAAGACCAAGCCCACCCAGCATTCGGTCAAGGAACTACGCTCCATCGGCATCCAGCCGGACATTCTGGTGTGCCGTTCGGAGCACGACATCGGCGAGGCGGCGCGTAAGAAAATAGCGCTGTTTACCAACGTGGCATTGCCCGCCGTGGTGTCATTACCCGATACCGATTCAATCTATCGCATCCCTTCAATTCTCGGGGCTGCGGGGATTGATGAGATTATTGTGAAGAAATTTCATCTGGACTGTCCGCCGGCGGATTACTCGGAGTGGGACCGGGTGGTGGAGGCGCAGTTAAATCCTAAGCACGAAGTCAATCTGGCCATGGTGGGTAAATACACGAAATTATTGGATGCCTACAAGTCACTCAATGAAGCCATCATTCATGCCGGCATTCACACACGCACCAAGGTTAATATTCGCTATATCGACTCGGCCGATGTGCTTGGGCAGGGAATTGAAATGCTAAGTGACCAGGATGCGATTCTAATACCGGGCGGATTTGGCGAGCGTGGATTTGAGGGAAAGATCCTGGCGGCACAGTACGCCAGGGAAAATAAAATTCCCTTCCTGGGAATTTGTCTAGGCCTGCAGGCGGCGGTTATCGAATATGCACGCAATGTAGCCGGGTTGAATAACGCGAATAGCTCTGAATTTGAACGGGACTGCGAACACCCGGTTATCGCTCTGATTAGTGAATGGACCACCGCCACCGGTACGATCGAAACCAGGGACCAGAATTCTGACCTCGGGGGTACCATGCGATTAGGTGCTCAGAAATGCATACTGGATAAGGATTCGACCACGTTTGATTGCTACGGCAAGGAAGAAATTATGGAACGTCATCGACATCGTTATGAATTCAATAATGATTACCTGGAGACGCTCGCCGAAGCGGGACTCAAGCTAGTGGGGAAATCGGCCGATGACATGCTGGTTGAGGTCATCGAAGTGCCTGATCACCCCTGGTTTGTAGGTTGCCAATTCCACCCTGAATTTACCTCAACGCCCAGAGATGGCCACCCGCTGTTTTCCGGATTCATCCGAGCAGCCATTGCCAGGCGGAACCAAACAACTCAACACGATGAAGCCGTCAGCCCGTCTCAGCCGTCTGTTCCGGCCACGCAGAGCGCCCAAGCCTGAGCGCTATCAAAACAGGACTTAATACGGATTCATGACTTGCAAGCAAATTACGGTTGCTGATTTTACCCTTGCCAATGATCGTCCCTTTGTGTTGTTTGGGGGTATCAATGTATTGGAATCACGGGATCTGGCGATGACGGTAGCATCGCACTTCAAAGAAGTGTGCGGCCAACTGAACATACCCTTCGTATTCAAGGCATCATTCGATAAAGCCAACCGTTCGTCGCTGGAGTCTTTTCGTGGCCCCGGTCTGGACCAGGGCCTTAAATTACTGGCTGAGATAAAACAGCAGTTTTCGGTACCCGTACTTACCGATGTGCATGAGATATCCCAGGTAATTCCCGTAAGCGAAGTCGCCGACGTCATGCAACTGCCGGCGTTTCTGTCGAGACAAACCGACTTGATTGTGGCCATGGCAAAAACCGGCGCTGTCATCAATATTAAGAAGGCTCAGTTTTTAGCGCCCCAGGAGATGACGCATATCCTGCATAAGTTTGAAAGTGCCGGTAATGAGCGATTAATTCTGTGCGAGAGGGGTAGCAGCTTCGGTTACAACAATCTGGTGGTGGATATGTTGGGATTCAGCATCATGAAGCAGACCAATTACCCGGTCATATTTGATGTGACCCATGCCTTGCAAAAACCGGGTGCTTTGGCCAAAGGCGCTGACGGTCGTCGCGGGGATGTCAGTGCCTTGGCCAGGGCGGGGCTCTCACAGGGACTCGCCGGATTGTTCATCGAGGCGCATCCCGACCCCGCCAGTGCACTCTGCGATGGGGCCTGTGCCTTGCGGCTCGATCTATTGCGGCCGTTGCTGGAACAAATGAAAGCACTTGATGATTGGGTAAAAGGGCTGGCAGAAATCGACACAGGGTGAGTATCAGACAATTAGTAATTGGTTTAGGTTATATCTATAAGGCATTGAAATGTCAGCGATAAAGAACATAATAGCTCGCGAAATACTGGACTCGCGGGGCAATCCAACTATCGAAGCCGATGTGGAATTGAGTAGCGGGGCGGTGGGTACTGCGTGCGCGCCTTCGGGCGCTTCCACCGGCTCGAGGGAAGCCTTGGAATTACGGGATAAGGACCCTTCTCGCTATCTTGGCAGAGGCGTACTGCAGGCGGTTCACAACGTCAATACTGAGATTAAGGATGCACTCACCGGCCACAGCGCCATCGACCAGGAAAGCCTGGACAAGATTATGTTGGATCTGGACGGTACTGAAAATAAGGCAAGGCTCGGTGCTAACGCCATTTTGGTGGTGTCTTTAGCGGCGGCGAAGGCTGCCGCAATCGATAGCGGAGTGCCTCTGTACCCCCATATCGCCAGATTAAATGGTAATGACGGTAACTATTCGCTACCGGTGCCGATGATGAATATCATCAATGGCGGAGAGCACGCTGACAATAACGTGGATATCCAGGAATTTATGATCCTGCCCACCGGGGCGGGCAGTTTCGCAGAGGCTTTGCGCTATGGTGCCGAGGTGTTTCATACCCTCAAATCGATTTTCAAGCAGCAGGGATTGAGTACTGCCGTGGGTGACGAGGGCGGTTTTGCACCAAATCTGCCTTCTAATGCCGCCGCTCTGGACGCGATCCTTCAAGCCATAGAAATCGCGGGTTTTAAGCCAGGCGGAGATATTTATCTGGCACTGGATTGTGCCGCTTCGGAGTTCTTCGAGGACGGTAAATACCAGCTACGGGGTGAGAATAAGAGCTACGATGCGGCGCAATTCGCTGATTATCTACAGAATTTGAGCGAGAATTATCCGATTTTATCGATTGAAGACGGCATGGATGAAGCCGACTGGGACGGTTGGGCTAATTTATCCGCCCAACTTGGCGATAAAGTTCAGTTAGTAGGCGATGATTTATTTGTCACCAACACCAGTATTCTCAGGCGAGGCATCAGCGAACACATAGCCAATTCCATACTGATCAAATTCAATCAAATTGGCACGCTAACCGAAACCCTGGCGGCCATAAACATGGCCAAGGATGCGGCGTACACGTCGGTGATATCTCACCGATCCGGTGAAACAGAAGACACCACCATCGCTGATCTGGCAGTAGCAACCGCTGTCGGTCAGATTAAAACGGGATCTCTGTGCCGCTCCGACCGGGTGGCCAAGTACAATAGGTTGCTACGTATCGAAGAACAATTGGGCAGCAGCTCGGTTTACAATGGGCTTGGGGAATTTAAGAAATTCACTCGCTGATGGCCATAAACTAAGACTCATGATGAAATTACTTTTCAGCTTTCTCGGGTTTGCCTTTCTGAACCTGCAGTACCAACTCTGGTTTGGTGAGGACAGCCAGCGCGCCCTAAATTTGCTGGATGTAGAGTTAAATACCCAGCGCACAGCCAATGCGATCTCTCGAGCGCGCAATAAACTCCTGGAAATCGAAGTATTGGATCTTAAAAATGGGCTGGAGGCGGTGGAAGAGCGTGCCAGGTTAGAGTTGGGCATGATAGGCAAGGATGAAACCTTCTATTTATTCATCGATTAAAACAGACTCTCAAGGTGGCACGAATCGGGAATTCGCGGCCACAAGAAGACATTACTATGACAATTTGGGCTATTCTGCCAGCCGCTGGCATCGGTCGCCGCATGGGATCGGAAACCCCCAAACAGTACCTGCCGGTAAACGGTGTTCCCATCATATCTGTTGCCCTGCGCCGGTTGGCCAGCGTAGCAGCGATTCAGAAAATCGTTGTGGTGCTGCATCCTGCAGATCGATACTGGGCCGATCTGGAGGTCGGCCTGGACCTTGACTTAGGTGATCGACTGGTTTGTACCAGCGGAGGAGATGAACGGCATCAATCTGTTCTCAATGGCTTGACCAGCATCCAATCTGAAGTCAGCGAAGATGACTGGGTCTTGGTGCATGATGCAGTACGGCCCTGTGTGCGCACTGCAGATATTGAGCAATTGATAATCCAGTTACAAGACCATGCCGTCGGTGGCTTGCTGGGATCACCGGTCGATAATACCTTGAAGCAAGTCGATGCACAGGGGTTGGTGCAAGCCACCGTCAATCGAAACAATTACTGGCATGCCTATACCCCCCAGATGTTCCGCTACGGTGTGTTGCTCACGGCAATTGAGCAGACCGTCGGAGCTCACTGCCAGGTCACGGACGAAGCCGCCGCCGTTGAGTTATTAGGCTATCAACCTAAGATGATCGAAGGCAGCAAAGACAATATCAAGATTACCCACGAGAGCGATTTAATCCTGGCGAGCAAGATACTGGACATGCAGGCGGCGATAGCATGAAGGAAATCAATCTGCGCATCGGACACGGCTTCGACGTGCACCGATTTGATGAGGAATTCGATGCGCGCAAGCCGTTAAAACTGGCGGGTATCGTGCTGCCAGAACCGAGGAGCCTGGTGGCGCACTCCGATGGTGATTTGCTGTTGCACGCGGTCTGTGATGCGATTCTGGGCGCCATCGCGGCGGGAGACATCGGGCTGCATTTCCCGGAGTCGGACGCTGCCTACGCCAATGCCGATAGTAGCGAGTTGTTGCGGCAAGTTCTCGATCTGGCGAGTGCGCGTCATTTCAAGCTAGTGAATGTCGATGTAACCGTTGTCGCGCAGGTCCCCAGGCTTGCTCCACATGTCCCAGAGATGACGCTGAACCTGGCGAGTTTATTGAAACTGCCGCCGGAGCGCGTCAATATCAAGGCCACTACCACCGAGCGGATGGGTTATATCGGCAGGGAAGAGGGAATCGCCTGTTATGCCGTGGTATTGATGAACAGTGATGTTTAAACGCGCCGAGCACCACGATTCGGAAATCCTGCCACTGCATCAGTTGAACTATGCCAACGGACCACCGCAGGCCTGCGCGGTAATCAAAGCGCAATTTACAGATTTTTGTGTCGATGAAGACCTGGGCTTTGCCTTCACCGGTGAGGGTGAGCACTTCTGTATTCGGGTAAAAAAAATTGATTTAACCACGAACGATGTGGCCAGGCGCATAAGCAGCGCTACCGGCACCAAATTGTCGGCTATCGGATATTCCGGCTTGAAGGACAAGAGAGGCGAATGTACTCAATGGTTTAGTGTTCATCTTGCCGCTGATGAAGAAGGAAAAGTGAGGGATATCGAAAATGAATTTCTGCAGATACTGGAGTCGCAGCGCAACAATCGCAAGCTCAAGATTGGCAGTCATAAATCCAACCACTTCAAGATCAGGCTGCGCGACTGTATCGGATCACAATCTGAATTCGAGGAGAAGTTGCGTCTGATTCAGCGAGATGGAGTCCCCAACTACTTTGGCCCGCAACGATTCGGCAAGCAGATGAGCAACATGACTCAGGTGCTGGAGCTGATGCGGCGGCAGCGACAGACAGCAGATAACGAATCAATCTCCAATAAAGAACGACGCCGTCAGCAACGCAGTATGCTGTATTCGGCTGCCAGGTCATATCTGTTTAACCAGCTGTTGTCCACTCGCCTGGCAGATAAGAATTGGAATCGGTATATCGAAGGAGACGTGCTTAACCTCAATGCAACCAATCGTTGTTTTGTGTTGCAGGATGACCAGAACTGGGATCAGGTATTGCAGCAGCGGCTGGAAACCTTTGATATTCATATTACCGGCGCCCTGGCGGGATTAATCGATGCAAAAGATAAGTATGTAAGCCGGCGCCAAGCGGCCGATATTGAAGAAGCAGTCTTTGCACATTTTGGCACTATGCTGGATGATCTAAAACAGCTTGGATTGCATGCATCACGCCGAGCATTGCGGTTTGTGCCAGCCAATCTGAGGTGGAGTTGGGCAACCGACCGGGATCTGTTGTTGGAATTCAAGTTATCGAAAGGAACCTATGCCACCAGTTTTCTACGAGAATTATGTAACACGAATTGAGGGTGTGAGTGGTAGTTGTGGTTGCGGAAAAACTAGTGAGAAACAGGTGATGAGAGATAAATCGTGAGAAATAAATTGAATCTAAATGGTATCGGCATGACTTCGCAGCGAACCCGAGAACGTTTATTAGGTCGCTTGATGGACCAGGGAATAAACAGTATGGAGGTGCTGGACGTTATTCGTTCGACACCCAGGCACATTTTCCTGGATGAAGCCCTGGCACATCGTGCCTATGAAGATGTGGCATTGCCAATTGGTTTTAATCAAACCATTTCTCAGCCCTATATTGTTGCGCGCATGACGGAAGCCATCATCAGCAGTGGTTCGGTGGATAAGGTTTTGGAAATAGGGACCGGCTGTGGCTATCAAACCGCCGTGATCGCGCAACTGGCTATATCGGTATTCACCATAGAGCGCATCAAGCCGCTACTGAACCGGGCGAAGCACAACTTAAGGTTGCTCGGTTTGCGCAATATCGAATTCAAGCATGATGATGGTAGTGCAGGATGGGAAGAAAAAGGACCATTCGACGCGATACTGACCACCGCCGCGCCCCAACAAATACCCAAAGAACTGTTGCAGCAATTGGCTGAAGGTGGCCGCCTGGTGATACCGGTTGGGATAGACGAGCGCCAGGAATTGCAGTTGATCACGCGCCAGGGGGATGACTTCTCTACCGAAATTCTGGATGCGGTGCGTTTTGTGCCCCTGCTGGTAGGTCAGGTACAGCACTAGGGGGTCAAACCATGTCGGGCACGCCTATCGACCAAGCGAAGTTACCCCCGCCATCCACATCTCTGCTGTTGCCACGAGTAGTTCTCTATCTAAAAGGCGTGGCGATGGGACTTGGGGATGCGGTTCCCGGCGTATCCGGAGGCACTATCGCCGTTATCACTAACATCTATGATGAATTAATTTTCTCGATTACCGCGATCGATCTGGCAGCGGTCAAGTTATTGTTCGGCGGTGACATTCGCGGATTCTGGCGCCATATTAATGGCGGTTTTTTGCTGCTGATTGGCCTGGGAATCTTGAGTGGTTTACTGGTTTCTGCCAACACCGTCTTGTATCTGTTGGCGAATCATTTTACCGCCTTAATGGGATTTTTTATCGGGCTGGTGCTCGCTTCCAGCTGGATATTGAAATCGCAATTTAATTTAAAGCAAGGGAAAAGCTATCTGGTGTTGCTGCTTGGGATGATGTTAGTTGGCGCGCTCAGCTATTTGAATCCAGGTTCGGGTGAGCTGTCTTACCTGTACATATTTTTGAGTGGCGTGGTGGCGATTTGTGCGATGATTCTGCCAGGCTTGTCCGGCGCTTTTATCTTGTTGCTGCTGGGTGTTCTGGAATTCATTTTGCAGGCGCTGGTGGAGATAAATTTACCCTATATCGTGGTCTTCTTGGCAGGCTGTGCCGTCGGTTTGCTTGCCTTTTCCAGAGTGCTGGCCTGGTTATTGAAGAATTACCATCAACTAAGTTACGGATTTATCACCGGCATGCTGCTTGGCTCGATCTTGGTGCTGTGGCCATGGCAGCAGACACAGAGTTTTTATACCGACAGTGCGGGCGACATGCATCCATTACAATCCATTAACGTATTGCCGCTAAACTATTTAGAGATTACCGGAAACGAGCCAATGTTAGCAGCCACCTTGATTTGCCTGCTGGCCGGCCTGGTGCTGGTGAATCTTTTACACTGGGTTTCTAATGCAACATTTATCGCTGATGCTGAATCTCTGGATTGATATATTTGTTAAAATCAGATCATAAGTCAGACCGTCGAACGCCGATGACAGTGACAGCCTTGATGCTATTACTGACTTGTTGTGGTGGCAACTACCAGGCACCAGTGACGGAGCAGGGAGTGAGGCAGGTGGTCACCGCACCCGTAATCATCGACAGCTCCACTCCCGATAGCCGTTTGATTGCCTCACCCAGCCGGCCAGCCATCGTTGTTGCATCGTCCGCAGCAGCAGCACCTGATGCTAGCGCTAGCGTGGTGCCATCATCTCCGCGGCGACAGGCACAATCCCATCGGGTGCGCAGTGGTGACACACTGCACTCAATTGCCTTCCAATATGATTTGGATTTTCGCCGGCTGGCTATCGCCAATGGCTTGCATGCACCCTATACCATCTTTGTCGATCAAATCTTAAATCTCGATGTGAACCGCACGGCTAATCATGCGTCGACCAATCCCGTCAGCAATATCGGCACAGTGGTGAGCAATAATTCTGTGGCTCGTGCCCAGGCGGTTGGATCCCCCTCCAGCGGCCTGGTGCGGCAGCCAATAGCCGCATCAAGCAATCAGGAACCGATCTGGCAGTGGCCGCACCATGGCAGGGTGTTAAGGGAATTTCAGGCAGAGGTGAATAAAGGAATCGATATCGGTGGTGGTTATGGCGACCCGGTGTTAGCCGCCAGTGCGGGCGAGGTGGTCTATTCTGGCAGCGGCATCCAGGGAACCGGCGATCTGATTATCATTCGTCACAGCGATAGATACCTGAGTGCATACGCCCACAATAGCGTGATGCTGGTAAGCGCAGGTAGTCGGGTCATGGCGGGAGAAAAAATCGCCGAAGTCGGTGCCAACGCCTCTGGCATTGTCATGCTGCATTTTGAAATCAGAGTGGATGGCAAATCCGTGGATCCGGCCGAATTCCTGCCCCGGCGATAAAGCTGTTGGACCTCTGGATCGGCCGTTTTTTATTGCCTGTCTGGCGAAGCTGCCCGTATTCTAAGTCATTATTTTACTGCTCTTTTTCAAGACTCCCAGTTAAAACCGAAATTTT
>JADFOC010000505.1 GCA_022563075.1 Pseudomonadota bacterium | reverse complement strand
GTTGGACTAATGGCTATGTCATGGTTGAGGTAGTCGAATAGAAGATATCGGGGTCAAATCTTGCAACTTGTTTGGTTCCAACAATCCACCAAAAACGTGGTCTGTCCCCTGTTGCTCCTAGTATTTTCTAGTACCGAGCTCTACCAAAAAGCGGAATCGCATTACCCCCGATCCAGAGTCATGGCTGCAGACGAAAACGCGGATCGTCAAATCCCGCCTCCTCGAGCCTAGTGGCTCGCAAGGCAGCCGCACTCTCGCCCTGTAGATGGAAGACAAGTTGCCTCGCCACAGCGAGCTGGCTGAGTTCCGATCCACTTTGTGGCTGCAGCAATTCGAGTGCTCGATTCCATGTGGCGATGGCAGCCGCTTCATTTCCAGACTGCCACAGTATTCGACCATAAGTTTCTGCGACGATGCCAGCAGTAATCGTTACACGGGCTCTTACAGTTGCGTTATCGACTACATCGATAATTCGCAATTGCGCCTGAGTAATAAGCTCCAGTGCCTGCTCGGGTGAATCATCAAGCAAGAGCAGAGCCAATAATTGTTCGGCGAGTGCGAGGCTTACAACGAAGCCCAGCTCCCCTGAGTCGGTGGAAACCGATTCCTTAAAATCTGCGATAGCCTGCTCGAGCAGGTCGCGAGCATCCGTGCGTCTGTCTGCCAGCATAAGCACCTCGGCTTGATGGCGGGCGCTAATAACCAGATCATCACGCCAGATAGCATTGTCCGGATCGAGGGCTACCAGTTCAGTAAAAACCTGGAAAGCTATACCAAAATAAAGCTCCGCTTCAGTAAGATGGCCTTGATTCAGATGAACGTCGCCGAGATGGTAAGCATTCTGGCCGTAATTCTCCGAATACACTCTATCCTCACCAGTGGCATGCAATTCCGCCAGGCCTTCGAATGCAGTCAGGTAGGCTGTTTCGCTTTCTTCGAGGTGGCCGAGTAGCAACTGTGATTTTCCCACCCAGGAATATCCACCACCCAACACATGCCTGAGATAAAGGTTTTCTGGTGCCGCGGCAAGTAGGATTTGATTGAGATCAACACTCTGTTGAGAATATTCAAGAGCTCGTTGAGGATCCCGAGCTTCGATTGCGACTGTAACCAGATTACCGTAGGCATAGACGAGCTCCAGCTGATAAGCAGAATTTTCCGGTTCTCTTGATAATAATTGCCTTGTGTATTCCATGTACTTGGTAAACGAAGCCTCAGTCTGCTCCGGCTGTGACTGTTCCAGTGCTATTAACCCCACCCAGTATTCCGCCTGACTGAGTTCATACAGGTAGTCGTTGTTTTCGGGTGCAGAAGTGAATAAAGATTCGGCAATTTTCCGTGACTCTTCAAAGGCTTGTTGTGCCCCGGCTAGCCGACCTTGTCGAATACGTACTTCCCCGATTTGTCGCATAGCCATCGCTCTGGAATAAACTTCCTGCTCGGTGCCCGCGTCACCGAGTGCGGTAAAGTAATCCATCGTTTCATCGCCCACATCTTCCAGCAGATCCAGTCGGCTCAGCGGCTCGAGCTTCGAGCGCAGATCTCCGATCATGAAACTGATGAGCCCTTCAGCCTGTCCACGCCGAAGATCTGCTTCCTCACGTGCAAGCTGAGCAACGATCGCAAAACCCACTGTTAGCACGGTGACCGCCAAAGAACCCATCGCCACCGCCCCACGTAATCGAAGCTGGCGCTGGGCGTCGCGATGCTTCAGGTCGTCGATGCCGACACCAAGCAGTCCAGCGGCAATTCTGAGCATTGCGTCACGCTTGCCATCGCCTTTATCAGTGACATCGGCTGCCAGTGGATCAGGCAGCGGGTCCCCATCAACGGATTGCAACAGGGCAGGCGGAAACGCACAATCCGGATGACCTCGCTCGGTGGTACCTGACACCAGCAGACAAAAGATTCGAGCAGAGCGATCGGTGGCCTGAAAGTGACGGATCTCCTCACCGACCCATTTCGACTGCGCCGCTGCTGGCGAGCACACGACGATTAGGGCATGGGAGCAGTCCAGCGCCGAGCGTATCGATGCGGACAAATCGGATGAAGAAGCCATTTCATCGCGATCCCGGAATATCGGATGAAGGCGCTTGGGCGAAGGTTTACCCCCACTCCGTTGCGCATTTAGGTTTGACGGAACCCGATAACGTTCCAGTGCCCGCTGCAGCCACTTGGCCCAACGCTCATCGTTGTGCGCATAGCTGATAAAGGCTTCATAGTGCATGGACATCGCAGTTCCATGGGTTGGTCGAAAGCTAACTCCACATCGAGAACGC
>JADFOC010000504.1 GCA_022563075.1 Pseudomonadota bacterium | reverse complement strand
GCAATTGATCCGCATTCAATCGTAAACCTAATTGATCAGACTTAACTTTACTTATGGTGTCGCTCACAAACCGCAGCGGTGCATGTCCCTGATGTACAGCGAACCAGGCCGCCAATATAGTAATTAGACTTGCCCCCGCTACGATGCTCCATAGAGTTTTATTGAAACTTTCCATGAAACTCATATGAAATTCCATTGTTGCAGCCACTGCGACAGTGAATGGCTGCGAAACTTCTGGCCTGGAATTTGGTATTGGTATAGCCATATTTAAAACAGAGCCGCGGAAGGTTTCCCCCGTCTCAACCCAGCTATAGAGGGAATCACTACTGATCTCCTCGACGACTCCTGCGCTAACTATCATCGCTGATAAATCAGGACCGGGCATAGAGTACAGGTTTCGACCATCAGGAGCTGCCACCATGAAATAGACGCCGTGATGACCTGAAATGGCGCTCTCCAGAAGGTCATGGAAATCAACATCACCTTGATCCGTATAGGAAGTAGTGAGTGAGGTACGTACTGAATCAGCTACCACTCGCAGCTCTTCGGCGTCCTGTTCTGCGAAGTGCATATCGATAGATTGCTGTACGATATATCCTAGGATGATGAGGCACAGTGTAGTGGTAATACCAACAAATGCCGTCACCCGGAGTGATAGTGACGCCGGGCGAATTTTAGAAGTCAGAGTTATCATCAGTGTTTTCCAGTTTGTAGCCCATACCACGCACTGTATGTATTAGCTTGGGTTCGAACGAATCATCAATTTTCGAACGTAATCGACGAATGGCCACATCAATTACATTGGTGTCACTGTCGAAATTCATATCCCATATTTGGGAGGCGATGAGAGAGCGTGGCAACACCTCACCCTGTCTTCTAAGAAGTAGCTCGAGCAACGAGAACTCCTTGTTTGTGAGGTTGATTAGGGTTCCTGAGCGCCTGGCTCGCCGGCTCGGAAGATCTAGAGTCAAATCGGCAATTGTGAGTTTATCAGTAATCGGTGAGGGTTCACCGCGCCGAAGTAGTGTTCGGACCCTTGCCAGGAATTCCGAAAAAGCAAAAGGCTTTACCAAATAGTCATCAGCGCCAAGCTCTAATCCCTTCACGCGGTCGTCCACGCTATCGCGTGCAGTAAGAAACAATACGGGAGTATTGGTGTTTTTTTCGCGTAAGGACTGCACAATGCGCCAGCCATCTATATCAGGCAACATGACATCGAGCACGATTAGATCATAAGTCCCGGTTACCGCAAGATGTTGCCCGTCAAGTCCGTTGCGAACAAGGTCGACAGTGAATCCCGCCTCCGTGAGGCCTTGCCTCAGGTAATCACCAGTTTTGATCTCATCTTCAACCACAAGAAGCTTCATCAGTATCTATCCCATAGGATTTTTTGCAGTGGATTGCAACATGCATTCTCACCTGTAGCACCTATTCTAACAACTCGATACAGACAGCAAGATTACACGAAGGTTACAAAAATGTAATGAAGAGGTCATGCAACTGACAGGGATGCTACTTTAAACTAGAGCTCAATTATCTACAAATCTACTGTTTCCGGTGTATTTCAACCAAGATATTTAGTTGGTGTTAGTAGGGTGCCATCTCACATGAAACGCAGTATTTCACCTTTCCATAAACTTTCGAGCTTGCCTCGCCGTCGATTTGTTCAGGGATTAGCCGCAGGAGGCGTGATGCTCGGGGCTTCATCGGCATTGGCAACAGCAAATACCATTTTTTCAAGCCGCGCCTCAGATCTCACAGGCACTGAGTTTGACCTCGTAATTGCAGAAACGCCGGTCAATTTCACTGGCAAGCCACGGATAGCCACCACCATCAATGGTTCTATTCCTGCCCCGACACTACATTGGCGGGAAGGGGATACCGTTACGATTCGCGTTACCAACCGACTTCGCGAAGCAACCTCGATTCACTGGCACGGTATAATTTTGCCTTACAACATGGACGGCGTGCCGGGTGTAAGTTTTAAGGGAATTGCCCCCGGGGAGACATTTACCTATCAATTCAAGGTACAGCAGAGCGGTACTTACTGGTATCACTCCCATTCCGGCTTTCAAGAAATGACTGGTATGTATGGAGCCATTGTCATAACACCAAAAGAAAGCGACCCAATACAGGCGGATCGTGACTACATAGTGCATCTCTCGGACTGGACCGACGAAAACCCAATGCGGGTATTTCATAAATTAAAGACTCAAAGTGACTACTACAATTTTAACCAACTCACCTTACCAGAACTATTGCGGGATGTGACAGTTGACG
>JADFOC010000503.1 GCA_022563075.1 Pseudomonadota bacterium | reverse complement strand
CTATCAAGGCGGCCATATTGAATACTTCAAATATCTTATCGACAGATTGGGTGAACTAGGCGCCGGACACATCAAGGTATTCGGTGGTGGCGGTGGTGTTATTATTCCGGCAGAAGTCGACGAACTCCATGAGTACGGAGTAGCTCGGATCTATTCGCCCGCGGATGGTCAGTCCATCGGACTTCAGGGCATGATCGATGACATGCTGGCAAGATGTCGCAGTGGCGCACAACGGCCCCCCGCGCCAGAGCTAAAAGATCTAGCGGCTGGAGATCGCATAGTCCTGACTCGCACTATCACCGCTATCGAGAATAATCAATACACGGAGAACGAGTTAGCACAGCTGGCAACTCAATCCGCTGCAATAGAAAACACCCCGATACTCGGTATAACCGGTACAGGTGGTTCGGGCAAGTCGTCCTCCACCGATGAGATAATTCTCCGCTTCCGCCAAGATAGCGGCGACTCTCTGCACATAGCAGTTCTTGCAATCGATCCGACTAGAAAAAAGACAGGTGGCGCCTTATTGGGAGACCGTATTCGCATGAATGCAATTGGCCATCCCAATATTTTCATGCGCTCGATTGCGACAAGAAATGCCGCCGTTGAAATACCCTTGAAGCTAAGTGAAATCATCCATGCCATCAAGATCTCCGGTTTTGACCTGATCATTATCGAGACACCGGGTATCGGCCAGGGTGATGCGGGTATTGTGCCGCATGTCGATACATCCCTCTACGTGATGACACCAGAGTTTGGTGCCGCCAGCCAGTTAGAAAAAATTGATATGCTCGACTATGCCGATGTGTTTGCGATAAATAAATTCGATCGCAAAGGCAGCGAAGATGCACTGCGAGACGTCTCCAAACAGGTGCAGCGAAATAGAGAGGCATTTTCTTCTATGCCTCAAGACATGCCGGTGTTCGGCACCATTGCATCAAAATTCAACGACGATGGCTTAACTGCTCTCTATCAAGCGCTGGTGGAGGAATTACGCAAACATGGTCTGTCGGAGTTTGCACCGCAATTAGCGCGCGTAGATACCAAGGTCTCCAGTCATCGCTCCCTGATTATTCCAGCACCGCGGCAACGCTATCTGGCAGAGATCACAGAGACAATCAGGGACTACCATCGTCAGGTAGACATTCAGTCGGGTATCGCCCGCGAGCGACAGCAGCTTCAAGCTAGCAAGGCAATGCTGGATGCTGCCTCTGAAGACAGTAGTAACCTCGACGCATTAATCGAAAAACGGGAAAGCGCGCTGGATAGTCGAGCAAAGCGATTGTTGCTGGCGTGGCCGCAGATGAAGAAAGATTATTCTGGCGATGAATACGTGGTAAAAATAAGGGGCCGGGAAATCCGCACCGAACTTACCCGCACCTCTCTTGCCGGGACCAAAATACCTCGTGTTTCCCTGCCCGGGTATGAAGACCACGGCACACTACTGAAGTGGTTATTGTTGGAAAACGTGCCCGGCAAATTTCCTTTTACCGCCGGGGTGTTCCAATTTAAACGCGAGTCCGAAGACCCTACCCGCATGTTTGCCGGCGAAGGTGATGCCTTTCGCACTAATCGCCGCTTCAAGCAACTGTCGGAACACTCGGATGCCAAGCGCCTCTCTACCGCATTTGATTCGGTTACGCTGTACGGTTTCGACCCATCGACGCAGCCGGACATCTACGGCAAAGTTGGCAACTCTGGCGTCTCTATTGCCACTCTCGATGACATGAAAGCACTCTACGACGGCTTTGACCTGTGTGATCCATCGACATCCGTCTCGATGACAATCAACGGTCCGGCACCAACAATACTGGCTATGTATTTAAATACCGCTATCGATCAGCGAATTAATCAGTTTGTTAAGGAAAACTCTCGCCAACCATCGAGTGATGAATTGAAACAGATAAAGTCGTACGCATTGGCCAACGTTCGTGGCACGGTGCAGGCGGATATCCTTAAAGAAGATCAGGGGCAGAACACCTGCATCTTCTCAACCGAGTTCAGCCTTAAATTGATGGGCGACATTCAGGAATATTTCATCAACAACCAGGTACGCAATTTCTATTCGGTTTCAATCTCCGGTTATCACATCGCCGAAGCTGGAGCTAACCCCATCTCGCAATTGGCATTTACACTGTCGAACGGTTTCACCTTTGTGGAGGCCTACCTGGCACGAGGGATGAAGGTGGACGACTTTGCACATAATCTCTCTTTCTTCTTCTCCAATGGCATGGACCCGGAATATACCGTCATGGGGCGCGTGGCTAGACGTATCTGGGCAAT
>JADFOC010000502.1 GCA_022563075.1 Pseudomonadota bacterium | reverse complement strand
TTTGCTTCGGTCATGGCTCACCCATGTGAAGTCGCGAACCTCAACTCGAAATACATTTCGAAAACGTTGAGAACCGCCCCAGAACCCCGCGCCCGGCACATGGAATCTCGCACATCTCGAACCCGCAGGGCCCGAGAGTGTCGATTGGCACCGAAATTGCTCTGTAATAAGCAACACAGTAAAAAGAGATAAAAAACACAGTGATAGCGTTTGAAGTTGCCGGAATGCGCCGTGATATTGCCAGGTGGGCAAGTAGTTGCCGTTGCTGCAGCACAAGGTTGAAGGTAAAAGAATTCCGCGATGGGAGGCAGTAGGATCCATGTCAGTAATTTCACCAAGATTAGAAAATCCGCATATCTATACCGATCTGGGCGGCTTAAACGACATCACCCGTCTGGGTAGGGAAAATACCGCAGCGGGTCTGAAAAAGGTCGCGGAGCAATTTGAGGCGCTGTTGCTAAATATGATGCTGAAGAGCATGAGAGACAGTAATGCGGTGTTCTCCGAAGGCAATTATCTCAGTAGCAACGAGATGGATTTTCACCAGCAGAACTACGACAACCAGTTGAGTTTACATCTGTCAGAAAGTGGTGGTATCGGACTTGCCGATATCCTCTATCGACAAATGTTGACCCAGTTTGGAATCGAGGAAGAAGAGCAGGACAAGACACCTCCTTCCACACTGAGGTTAGTGGAGCAGACAGTGGCCGGCAAATCAGCGGCAGACATTAAGTCCCCGGAGGATTTCGTCAGGAAACTCTATCACCTTGCCCAAGGGGTGGCCGCGCGTATTGGTCTGGATCCTAAGGTGCTGTTGGCACAGTCGGCATTGGAAACCGGTTGGGGTCAGAAGATGATCAAACACCAGCGCGGGGAAAACAGTCATAATTTGTTTGGTATTAAAGCCGATGAGCGATGGGGCGGAGACAGTGTGGTGGTAAGCACACTGGAGTATCGCGATGGGGTGGCGAGGCAGGAGAAGGCGCGCTTTCGAGCCTACGACTCTTATGCACAAAGCTTCGATGATTATGTGAATTACTTGCAGACAAATCCTCGCTATGAAGAAGCTCTGCGGCATGCCTCCGAGCCTGGAATGTTTGCCCGTAAATTACAGGAGGCGGGCTATGCAACCGACCCGATCTATGCAGAAAAAATACAGCGCTTAATGAATGGGCAGACCATGCAGGTCGCTCTGAAACGGCTGGGCAAGAATTTACTGTAAAGCAAATTTTTTACCGATCAGGAAGAGATAAATGTCGGGACTGATTAACATAGCAATAACAGGACTTAAACTAAGTCAGCTGGCACTATCTATCACCGGCCAGAATATTGTTAACGCCAATACCGAAGGCTATAGCCGACAGTCTATTAGCACGGTGACCACAGATCCATTGCTTGGTGCCGCCGGTTATGTCGGCACCGGAGTCTCGGTCACCTCGATCTTTCGCAACACCCAGGCCTATCTGGTTGACCAGGTCACATCCGACATTGCGGTGTTTGAAGAATTCAACTTGTTTCTAAATAACATCAATCAGGTCGATGCCTTGCTGGCCGACCCCTCAACCAGTTTGTCGGCTGGAATCGACGGTTTTTTCAGGGCTCTCAATGAATCGGCGAATGATCCTGCCTCGTTGGTGGGTCGGCAGTTGTTGTTGGCCGAAACAAAATTGCTGGTGAATAATTTTAAGACAATGGAGTCCAAACTTCTGTTTCAAAATCATGCCCTCAATCGGCAGTTTGATGCCTTAGCCACAAATGTGGCCACCATAGCGGAGGAGATAGCCGAGCTTAACGCGGCTATCGCCAACAGCCGGGGTGTTAATTCAGGAAAACTTCCCAACGACCTTCTCGATAGAAGAGATATTCTGGTAAATGAATTGGCGGAACTGGTCTCCGTGACGGTGATTCGCCACAGTAACGAGACAATCGATGTCTTCATCGGCCAGGGCCAGGGGCTGGTGATCGGTCCTCAACCACGCAAGATGATTTCTCTGCCGGGGGCCCTTGAACCAGATCGGCGAGAACTGGCCTTCGATGTTAATGGTAATGCCGAGGTAATTACCAAGCAATTGACCGGAGGACAAATAGGTGCACTGATTCGATTTCGATCAGAGGCGCTGGAACCCGCTCTGAATGCCCTGGGTAGAATAGCCCTGGCCATTTCCAGTGGTCTGAATGATTTGCAGAAGCTCGGAATCGACCTGGAGGGCAGCCTGGGTGTGCCCATGTTTACCGATATCAACGATCCCGTTCTAGCTTTTAACCGGGTACGTTCGGATAGCAATAATCTG